>NZ_JBBMFF010000217.1:0-31767 GCF_040096185.1 Faecousia intestinalis
GAACTTCAGAAATCGGATCCTTTTCTGCAGCGGTGTACCGAAAAAACCGCGCCGGGGCTAAGCACCCCGACACGGTCCTGGATGATTGTGTTCTTTGCCTCTACCCCAACGATTGACATAGAGCCCGATAAATGCCGATCATGCCGGCAAGGAAAGGCAGCCCGCCTAAGCCGTTCAGCAGCGCAGAGTACATTCCGTTCTGCTAAATCCAGTTGGAATTCAGCTTGTCAAAAAGTGCCTGAGAGCTTCTCATAAACTGCGCGCCGCCCCGGTGGGTCTCCCGGGACGGCGCTTTTCTATCGATCTGAAAGGTGAATGAGGGGGCAAAAATCAGTTGAACTTGCTGTGGACGATCTCCATGAACTCCTTGACGAGCTTCGCGTCAACGCGGTCGCCGGTCTTGAAGCCGCGGCCGACGATAACGGCATCGCAGTACTCCATGTAGTCCAGAACGTTGTTCGGCTTCACGCCTGCGCCGACGATGATGGGGAAATCGCCCATCTCTTCGCGCATGGACTTGACGTCCGCCGGGGTGATCTTCTTGTTCAGGTCGTTCTCGGTGACGATGACAGCATCGGCATCGTGGCCCTTGGCATTGCCGGCCAGCTCGTTGATGGCGACATTCGGAACGCCATAGGTCTCGGCGGTGTGGACGTCAGCAAAGATCATGGTGTCGGACGGATAGTCCTGACGGATCTTGGCAAGCGGCGTGGAGCAGGCTTCGATGTAGCCGAAGGAACCGGCACGGTTGTCGACATAGGCCTCAAAGCGGATGAAGTCGGCGTCGACGGCGTAGGCCATGGCCCACTCCTGCACGAAGGCGTTCATCTCGATGTTGACGCCGAACGGGATCTTGCAGAACTCGCGGATGCGGGTGGCGATGCTGACCATCAGGGAATAGGCCTCGAGGGGGATCTCGGTGCTGTACTGGGGCCAATCGCTGAAGTTCTCGAGCATGATGGCGTCAACGCCGCAGTCGATGAGGGTGTGGGCATCCTCGATGGCGTTCTTCACGATCTCTTCCTTGTTGTTCTGGTAGGCAGCGTTGCCGGGAAGCGGCAGCAGGTGGACCATGCCGATAACTTTCTTCTTGCCATTAAAAAACAGCTTGCTCTTCTCGATCATTGTAATTTCTCCTTCGATGATTTTGGGCAGCACCGCACAATTCAGCGAGCGCATTCGGCGAGAGATTTTTTGTCGAGGCATGGTTTGAAAAGTGCAGGAATACTTTGTGTATTTCAATCTTTTCGAACCGAAGGATCGGCGAAAAATATCCGGCGAAGGCCAAAGATGTAATTGTGCGGTGTTGCCATTTAGCAGCAGACCTCGAGGATGTTGTCCTCAAACGTGATGGCGCGGACCTCATTGCCGCCGTTCGTTGCCGGCTCATAGAGGATGGTGTAGTTGGCAGCCTTGAACTTCGCGATGATCTCGTCGAGCTTCTCGCGGGAGTCGACCTTGATGCAGATATGCACAAAGCCGGTACGGTTCGGGTCCTTCTTCTCGTCGACGACAGTCGGCTTGGACATCAGCTCCAGCTTCGGGTTCTCGTCGAACTTCATGATGTAAGACTTGTAGCCGTCATCCTCTTCGTAGGTGGCATGGACCTGCGCACCGAAGAAGTCCTCAAAGAACTTTCTGGCGCCTTCCAGATCCTTGACAAACAGACCGACATTGCTGATTCTCATAAGAAATCCTCCTTATTATCAGCGGCAGAAACTGCCGCAGAATTGATGAATTCGGGGGCCGCCGACGCTGTCGGCAGTTTCCTGCCGACAGCAGTGTGGGCACAGCGGCCAGAGGTTTGCCTGAATTAGGCGATGACGCCGAGCAGGCCGAGCACGAAGCCGAGCAGCATCGTGCCGAAGGTGATGTAGGAGCTCTTGACGCCCTTCTTGGACAGGCCATAAACGCCCATCGTGAGAAGCAGCGGCATCATGTTGGGAAGGATCGCGTCAAACACGCCGGTCTGGAGGTTAAAGACCTCGACGCCCTCGCGCATCATGACGACATTCCAGTTGAAGGAAACATAGCTGCAGATCAGCGCACCGCAGACCGCGCAGCCGAGGATATTCGCAACCTTGACGACCTTGTCAAAAATGCCGCTCTCCATGAGCTTCAGAACAGCTTCGCCGCCGCTCTTATAGCCGACGTTCAGCATCCAGTAGCCGACACCATAGAAGATGGCCATGAACAGAACGGTGTAGGCGATCGGAGCCCAGACAGCGCCCTGCGTTGCGAGGTTGATGAAAATAACGGACAGAACGGGAAGCAGAACGACCTGAGACAGAGTGTCGCCGATACCGGCGCACGGGCCCATCAGGCCGGACTTGAGGGCGACGAACGCCTCGTCGGGGATGTCGGCGCCGGAGCGCTTCTGCTCCTCCATGGAGGCGCAGATGCCGAGGATCATGCCGCCGAAGTCATGGTCGGTGTTGAAGAACATGGACTGACGCTTCATAGCAGCGATCATGGCCTCATCATCGCCCTTGTAGATCTTGCGCAGCAGCGGGATCATAGCGGTGCAGAAGCCGAGGCCCTGCATTCTCTCGTAGTTGTAGCAGGACTCGCAGAACCAGTGCCACATGAACCAGGAATGACGCAGGTCCTTCTTGGTGAAATACTGATAGGAAAGATCGTTGTTCTGCTGGATGCTCTTGAAGCCGGCAAAATCGCTCTCCGTGAAGCCGACCATCAGGACAGCCACGATGAGGAAGATGAATGCCACAGCGATGGTGTTCAGGCCGAGGAAGCTCGTAGCAAGGAAGCCGAGGAACAGGAACCAGCGGGCATTGCCCTTAAAGATGGACAGCAGCATCATGCCGACGCCGACTGCCGGAAGCATGCCGCCCATGACGCTCAGTGCATCGAGGACACGGCCGCTCAGTGCATTCGTCACGCTGTCGAGGGCATTGGAGCCGAAGTACAGGATGACAAAGACGATGATGAAACGGATAATGGACTTGACAATGTACGGAATCCAGGTGTTTGCCCAGATAACGAGCTTGGACTTGCCCTGCTCGATCCACTTGTCAGCCAGAGGAATGAGCATGCACTGGCCGGTCATGGTCAGAACTTCGATCACAGCGCCGACAAGGCCCATAGGAACGGCCAGTGCCAGAGCGGTGTTCGTATCGAGGCCGCCGATCAGAGCGAATGTAGTACCCATGATACCGGCCATGCCGGAGTCAGCAGGCAGAGAGCCGCCGGCGGAGACGAGGCCGAGGTAGATGACGTTGATGGTCGCGCCGATGATCGTGCCCTGAACCGGGTTGCCGAGGATCAGGCCGACGACAAGGCCGCCAACGAGCGGACGGTTGATCGTTGCCCACTGGCCCATGGAACCAAACGGCCAGCTGATGTTCGAGAAGCAATAGAACAACGAGATCAGGCAAATTTGCAGGATACTGATATTCACAAGTTCTCTCTCCTTATTTCTATTTTGGGCTTCACCGCAAAAGCGGTGCCGCCTTTGGGTTCTGAGCTCCGGGAGCGGGGCTCAGGCGTGGGACCTGCCGTTTACTTCAACAGCTTCTTGACGTCTTCCTTCGCATCGGACGGGACCATCTGGCAGTAGACGTATACGCCGGCGTCCACAAGATCACGGAATGCCTGGATCTCGTCCGCGCTGGCGGAAATGCTCTTGTTGAAGTGCTTTCTGCCGGGCGCGCCGCCCATATTGCCGAGGATGATCTCCTTGATCTCGATGCCGCTTCGGACCATGGCCAGCAGAGGCTGCGGAGTCTTCGAAAGAACAAGAACCTTTTCTCCGGCGGGAGAATCTTCCTTCAGATAGGCGGCGGCATCTGCCTCATTCATGACCTGCAGCTCCACAACCTTGGGTGCAGCCGCAAACAGGATCCGCTTCAGGAACGCGTTTGAGGCGGAACCGGCATCGATGATGAGAATGACATTCGCGTTGCAGAGCTTCAGCCACGAGGTCATGACCTGACCGTGGATCAGGCGCTCGTCAACACGAGTCAAAACGACATTGCGCATGCTTTATACCTCCTTCCTTACATGATGAATGCTGGGATATGCTTCAGAGCAGCGGAGCTGCCCATAAAGACGCAAAGGGATCAGCGGCAGGCCTTGACGCTCTGCATGAGCTTGGCTGCCAGAGCCTCGTCGATGGGCTCCTCCGCCTTGCCGTGCGGCTTCATGGCCGAGCCGACGATGGCGGCCTCGACGAGAGACAGCTGGTCGGCTGCATTCTGCGCATTGACGCCGCTGCCCGCGATGAGCGGGAGCTTCGTGACTTCGCGCACGCGGCGGATGGTCTCGAGCGGAGAGGCGGAGCCGGTGTGCGCGCCCGTGATGATGAGGGCATCCGCGCCGCACTCCGTCGCCATCAGGGCACTCTCCTCGATGGAGATGGCGCTGCTGAGCATGAACGTGTGCTTCGTCTGGATATCGCACAGGAGAGCGATGTTCTCCGCGCCGAGCAGCTTGCGGTAGCGCTGCAGCTCTCTGGCGCAGGGCTTGACGATGCCGTCGGACGTCACGACCGTGTCGACGAACACCGGCACACGGATGAACGTCGCGCCGACAGCCACAGCGATGGCCAGACTCGCCATCGGATCACAGAACGCCGCATCAATGCCGACCGGGATGGTCGCCTCGCGCGCCACGACCGTGGCCACGGCGGTCAGGGCAGCCATCTGCTCCGGCTCGAGCTTCGTTCCGGCGGGATGGTCGCAGAAATTCTCGACGATCACGGCATCAACGCCAGCATTCTGCATGGCATGCAGATCGGCAAGGGCGCGGTCGATGACCTTCGTCATATCCCCGCAGTAATCCATCGTGCCGGGCAATGCCAGCGTGTGGATCATGCCGATGATGCTTTTCTTTTCCAATAAATCCAGTTTTGCCATTGGAAAAACCTCGTTTTTTAACTCTTATCGGATGTAACGGTCGCCGATCAGGGAATCCAGGATCCGGCAGGCCGATGCACAATAGCGTGCGCAGTTATCATAGGCATCATCCGGAGCGACGGCATCGGGATCAGCCTTGTCGTAACCGCCGAGCAGCTGTCGGCAGAGCAACGAGCCGTTCTCCTCCAGAAAACGCTTTTGGAATTCGTGGACCTTCTCGATCAGCAGCTTATCCGCTTCCTCCGCATTCGGCCGATCAAAGCCGAACACGATGCTGAGTGCCATGGCAGCGCCGGTCACTGCACCGCACGAGTCGCCGTGGAAGCAGCCGCCGCCGAGGCCTGCGCTCAGGCGGAGCGCCTCATCGCGGTCCATGCCGAGGCGGAATGCCGCATACGGGAACACACACTGCGAGCAGTGGAAGCCGTCCTCCATCAGCGCGTCTGCACGCGCCTCTGTCATCGTTTTTTCCATAGCTCCTCCCGCTCAGTCAAAGTTGTATGCGGTCACGATGGGCTTGCGGCCCTCGGACTTATCATGGAAATACTCGTAGAGGCTGATGCCAAGGAACGAGCCGCTGATGTTCGTCAGGTTGTGGTAGCCATGGCCGCGCAGGCAGCAGAGCGCGTAATAGCTCCGCTGGCTCGAGCGGCAGTGCAGGTACACGGGAACATCCTTCGGAATTTCCTCCATCCGCGCGCGCAGCTGCGTCAGCGGGATGTTATGGGAGCCGACGAGATGGCCCTCGGCGTACTCGCCCTCCTCGCGGACATCGACGATATACGCGCCGGACTCCACAAGGGAGCGCGCCTCGGACACATGGACCTGACGGAGCTGGCCCTCGAGCACATTGATGGCAACGAGCGCCGCCTGATTGACGGGGTCCTTTGCCGTGCTGTAGACCGGGGAATAGCACAGCGTCATGTCCTTGAGGTCATAGACGGTCGCATGCATGCGGATCATCGCCGCGATGACATTCATGCGGCCGACGACGTCGCCCTCCCCGATCGCCTGCGCGCCGAGGATCAGGCCCGTTGGGCGCTCAAAGATGAGCTTCAGGGACATATAGTGCCAATCCGGCATAATGCCGACCTTATCGCCCGGGAAGATCAGCACGCTGTCCGCGTGGAGGCCGGAGCGGGCGGCAAGTGCCTCGCTGATGCCGACGGCCGCGGCGTTCTGACCGAACACTCGCAGACACAGCGCGCCCGCAAAGCCGTGGTTCGGACTCGTGATGCCGCAGATGTGGTCCGCAGCGGCGCGCGCCTCGAACTGCGCAGGGCCGGCCAGCGCAAGCTTGCGCCAGACATGGGTCTGCGGGTCATAGACCTCGATCGCATCGCCGACCGCGTAGATATCCGGGTCGTTCGTCTGATAATTTTCGTTCACATGGATCGCACCGGTCTTACCGATCTCGAGCCCGGCCGCAGCCGCGAGCTTCGTCTCGGGGAAGACGCCGATGGCCAGAACGACCGCGTCGGCAGAATAGGTCTCCTGCGCGCCGTTCCGCTCGACCGTCACGCCCTGCTCCGTGATCGCCTGCACGTTTGTGTGCAGCAGGAGCTTAACGCCGTGGTCATCCAGCTCCTTGTGCAGGATCTGGACCATATCCTCGTCAAACGGCTGCAGGATCTGACCGGACAGCTCCGCCAGCGTGACGTCCTTCCCGGCCAGCTGCAGATTTTCCGCAGCCTCGATACCGATAAAGCCGCCGCCGACCACGAAGACACGCTTCGTCTCGGGCTTATCCAGAAATGTCTTGAGCGCGACGATGTCGCGGACATTGCGGATGGTGAACACATTCTCACGGTCCGCGCCCTTCAGGGCAGGCGGAACGATGGGGTTTGCGCCCGGCGACAGGACGAGCTTGTCATAGGGCTGCTCATACGTCTCGCCGGTCTCCGTGCTGCGCACGGTGACGGTCTTCTTCTCGCGGTCGATGGACACGACCTCGGAATGCACACGCACATCGATGTCATGCTTCTTCCGGAAGGCCGTCGGGGTCATCATGATGAGGTCCTCGCTGTCCTCCACCGTGCCGCTCAGATAATACGGAAGGCCGCAGTTGGAAAACGATACGTCGCTGCCCTTTTCAAACACCACGACGTCCGCATTTTCGTTCAGGCGCTTGACGCGTGCCGCAGCCGATGCGCCGCCGGCCACACCGCCGACCACAACGACCCGGAGCTTTTCATTCTGTGCTGCCATAGGATCTCCCTCCGATCAGCCCAGCGTCATGCCGCCGTCGACCAGGAAGTTCGAGCCGTTGGCATAGGAAGCTTCCTCGGAGCAGATAAAGGCCGCGACATTTGCGATCTCCTCCGGCGTGCCCGGACGGCCCATCGGCCCAAGCGTAACATTCTCGTCGGCGTTGTCGAAGCCGACGTTCTTATAGCTGTCCAGAATGGTCGCCATCATGTTCGTCTTGACCCAGCCCGGCGAGATCGCATTGATGCGCACACCGTTGCCGCCGTTCTCGCTAGCGGCGTTCTTCGTCAGATGGATGATGGCCGCCTTGCTCGCGCCGTAGGCGCTTTCAAACGGATAGCCGACGACACCGGACACGGAACCGAAGTTCAGGATCGCGCCGTGCTTCTGCGCCTGCATGACGGGCAGAACGGTATGCATCATCAGGAAGGTACCGAACAGATTGACGCTGAGCACCTTCTTTGCATCGGAGAAGGAGTAATCCTCCACGCGGGCGCTCGGGCCGGGGATCCCGGCGGCGTTGACCAGAACGTCGATCCGGCCGAAGTGCTTTACGATCGCGTCGACCGTCGCCTTGACGGATTCTTCATTGGAAACATCGACCGCCGCGCAGAGGGCGCGGTCACTGCCGAGGCCGAGCTTGTCGGCCAGAGCCTGTACGCGGTCAACCGTAATATCCAGCAGCGCGACCTTCGCGCCGAGGTCTGTAAATTTCTTTGCCATCGCAGAGCCGATGCCGCCGCTTGCGCCGGTCAGCACGACCACCTGATCCTGATAGTTCATTGTGGCACTTCCCTTTCACACTGAAGTCTTGGGACTTTCAGAGGCGGCCTGTGCCGCCCGATTCTGACTTTCCCCTACGCCCTATTTTATATGCAATTTCCGTGCCACTACAGGTAGTAATTCGTGGGCTTTTTTCGGTCCGGTTCAATTTTTCTGTCGGAATGTTCAAAAATCAGCTGATTTTTCAGCATTTTTCCGTCAGAAAACCGGAAAAACATTTTTCTTACGGATGCAGAAGTTTTTCTGCGGCCTGACGGCACTCGTCCATCGTCAGCCCGCTCAGGAGCTTGCGGACGGGCGGAACGCGGCGCGGGCTCATGGAAAGCTCATTCACGCCCATACCAACAAAGGCCGGGGCCAGCTTCGGGTCGCCAGCCGCCTCGCCGCACATACCGCAGGGAATGTGCCGCTCTGCAGCAGCCTGCGCCGTCATGGCGATGAGCCGCAGCACAGCCGGATGCTCCGGCGCATAGAGGTGTGCCACAGCGGCGTTGCCGCGCTCGACCGCAAGCGTATACTGCGTCAGGTCGTTCGTGCCGATGGAGAAGAAGTCAACTTCCTTTGCGAACTCCTCTGCCAGAACGGCGGCTGCCGGGATCTCCACCATCATGCCGACCTTCACAGGGCCGGTCGGAACGCCCTCCGCCTGCAGTGTCTGCTCCTGCTCACGCAGCAGGGCCTTTGCCTCGCGGAGCTGATCCATGGAGCCGATCATCGGGAACATGACGCGCACGTCGCCATAGGCAGCCGCACGGAGAATGGCGCGCAGCTGCGGCCGGAAGATCTCCGGATGGCTGAGCGTCATGCGGATGGCGCGGAAGCCGAGGAAGGGATTGTCCTCATGCGGCAGCTCGAGCGTCGGCAGCTTCTTGTCGCCGCCGACATCCAGCGTGCGAATGATGAGTGGCTTGCCCGCCATTGTCTCCGCCGCCGTGCGATAGGCCTCAAACTGCTCGTCCTCCGTAGGAAGAGCGTCGCGGTCCATAAACAGGAACTCGCTGCGGAACAGGCCGACGCCGTCCGCGCCGTATTTCATGGCCTGCTGCGCCTCCTGCGGCGTGCCGATGTTCGCGCAGATCTCAAGCGCCGCGCCGTCCTTCGTCTGTGAGGGGCAGGTGCGGAAGGCCTCGAGCGCCTGTGCTTCGCAGTCGGCCTGCGCCTTGCGGCTCTGATAGCTCGCCGTCTCCTCATCCGTCGGGTCGACGGTCAGGGTACCGTCCGCGCCGTCGAGGATGGCCATATGTCCGTTCAGTGCCTCTGTCTGCCAGCCGTCGATCCCGGCAGCGGCCGGGATGCCGAGCGTGCGCGCAATGATGGCGCTGTGCGCCGTCGCGCCGCCGAGCCTCGTGGCGATGCCCTTGACGTGGGCCGTATCCATGCGCACGGTGTCGGACGGCGTCAGCTCCTCCGCCAGCACGATCACATCGCCCGGCAGCACGGACAGGTCCTGCCGCCCGCAGCCGAGGCAGATGCGCAGCAGCTGCTGCTTGAGGTCCTCGGCGTCCGCGGCGCGCTCTGCCATCAGCTCGTCGCCGAGGGAGCGGAACATCTGCGCCAGCTCGTCGAACTGGTCCGTGATCGCTGCGGCGGCATTCTGCTTCTGCTCGCGGATGCGCTGGATGATCGGCTCCCGGACGGAGTATTCGTCGCCGAGGATCGTCAGGTGGGCGTCGAAGATCTCCGCCTCCTGCTCGCCCATCTTCTCCTTTGCGGTCTCATAGAGCCCGCGCAGCTCCTCCTCCGCAGCCGCCAGCGTTGCTTCGAGCTTTGCGACCTCCGCCTCGGCGTCAGCCGCAGGCTGGCGCGAAATCTCCGGGAGCTTCGGCGTAAACAGATGGATCTGCGCCATGGCGAGTCCCTCCGACACGCCCTTGCCTTGCCATTTCATGATGTTCCTGCCACCTCACTGTTTCATTCGTACAAAATCGGTCTTATTCGCCCAGGCCGGAGTTCACGGCGTTCACCATATCCTGCAGCGCCTGTGCCTCATCCGTGCCGTCGGCGACCAGCTCGATCTCCGTACCGCACTTCACGCAGGCGGAGAGCACGGAAACGATGGACTTGCCCATGTAGGTCTTGCCGTCCTTCTTGATGAGGATGTTGCAGCCCGCGTGACGGACCGCTTCCTTCACAAAGGCGTTTGCCGGGCGCGCATGCAGGCCCGACGCATTCATGACTGTAACTTTCTGACTGACCATGTTTCATATCTCCTGTTTCAATTTTCGTATTTTGACGTGCCGCAGCTCATTCGAGCGTCTGCGGCAGCGACAGCATAAAATAGAATGCCTCGGCCCGCGGGATCTCCTGACCGAACGACGCAAACGACGCCGCGATCAGGGCCTGCAGGCGCTCAAACCATGCCGCGTTCTGGCGGATGAGTTCCTCGTGCTCCGGCTCCATCGCGAGCGGATTGCCGTTGACGATGCGCTCCAGCATAGACGCCGCGTGCATGAACAGCCGCACGCGCACATCCTGCGGCAGGGCCCGCCGGTAATAGCCGGTCTCGAGCTGGCGCGTCATGGTCTCGATGCAGTCGATGGCCAGCTGCTGCTCAACATGGGGCGCGATATAGCGCAGGCTCTGCGCCAGCAGGCTGATCGTCTCGCCGCCGGAGGTCTCCTCCTGCCCGGAGAGCATCTGCTTGGTGTCCATGCCCCAATCGTCCACGATGGAGGCGATGGCCATGATGCCCTCCCGGCTGAACACGCGGTCCGCCGTGATGAACGGCACGCCGGGGATGTTCGGCTCCACCGTGCCGACCACGAGCCGCAGGGAGCTTCCGTACTGCTCGGCCAGCTTTTCCACGCTGTCGAGCGCGCTGACCGCGACGACGTGCAGGCGCGGGATATAGGCAAGCCGCTTCTGCAGGATCTCCTGAATGGTGCGGGCGCTGCCGATGCCGGTGATGCAGGTCGACAGAATGACCTTTTCCGGCGTCTGCTCCGCGTACTTTTCCCGCAGCGCGGGCAGATCGAGGCCGGAGGTCTGGAACAGATGACTCATCTGCCGGAAATAGGCCTCTATGATCTGGTCGCGCAGCGCATTGAGGTCCTGCTGCGCCGGATGCAGCGTCAGGCGGCTCGCCTCAAGCAGCAGACGCTGCTCCAGGATGGGAATGACCCGGCACGGCACGCCCGTCGCCTTCGTCAGCTCCGGCTCCAGCGTGGTGAGCACCTTCATATCCGTGAAGATCAGGTTGCCCGCCTCGCCGTGGAATGTTGCGATATGGTCGCACAGGGACTGGAACAGGCTGCCGCCCCGTGCGGAATCCACCCAGTGGACGTGATTTGTGTCATAGACGGCGTTGAGATGGCGCGCCATACCGGCCGCCACGCCGTCGCTGCCGGAGGCCAGCGTCAGCCAGACCGGCGGCTTCTCCCGCTTTTTGCCCGCCTGACGCAGCAGGACGGCAAGGCAGTTCATCTCGTCGGTCGAGATGTGCACCTTGATGGCCTGCGCCAGCCACTGCCGGTTCTCCCGCAGGAAGTCCAGCTCCGCGCCGTAGCCCTGCAGGCCGCCCCGCACGCTCAGCGGGAAGGCCGGCTGCTCTGAGCGCATGCGGCTGACATACTGGCTGAGATGCATGGCAAGCAGCGTCGCCGCAATGGACGGATAGACATGGTTGAGCGCATAAGAGGCACGGCTGAGAAACTCGCTGCAGATGCCGATGCTGCCGGGGAACAGCACGCTGTCGAGCAGGCTGCGGTCGACATCCGGGGCCTGCAGGGCCCGCTCCATGTCCACATAATAATTATCGATCTCCGCAGCAATGATCTGCTGCAGATTTCCGGCGTCATGGTGCTGCTCCTGCTCGCCGGACAGGCGCGATTCCACAAAGTCATAGACATCGACGAACGAGGCAACGTCCGCCGCGCTGCTCTGGATGCGCTGGTTCGGCACGACAAGATCCTCCGCAAAATGCAGGTCGCCGTGCGCGTATTTTTCCGTCTCGGCCGAGACGTTATAGGTCTGGAACGAGAGGTCAGAAAACGTGACCGCGATCTCCCCCGTCCGGTTCCCCGCAACGTTCTCGCGCAGGAACGCCTTGGCACAGGACAGCTGCACCAGATTCTTCAGGACGCCCAAATTGGAATGCAGCGAATAGTCCAGAATGCTGTTGAGCGCGCCCTTCTGGATGCGCAGCGTGCGGCCGATGTGGGCGGCCTCCTCTGCGTAAAAATGCTCCACCAGCTCCTGCCGCTCCTTCATCGGGCGGTCCGAGAGCGTCGGCATGGAGATGAGCACCGGCATACGGCGCAGGAACGTCTCGAGCAGATCGGTCAGCGGCTTTGTTGTCGCGCCGATAAGCATGAAGCGCGAGGTGCGAGGCGTATTGTCGCCGACGCGGCGGAACACGCCCGTGTCGAGCAGGGAGAAAAACATCTCCTGCCCGGTCGATGACAGGCCGTGGATCTCGTCGAGGAACAGAATGCCGCCGTTTGCCTGCTCCACAAGACCCGGCTTATCCTCGAGCGCGCCCGTGAACGCGCCCTTTTTATAGCCGAACAGGTGGGACAGCAGCAGCTGCGGATTGTCCGCATATTCCGCGCAGTTGAACTCCACGAAGGGAATCGGTGCATGCGCGCCGCAAAGTGCCTTCGTCTCCTTTGCGTATTCCCAGATCGTTCGGGCAAAATGGCTCTTGCCGCTGCCGGTCGAGCCGGTGATGAGCATATTCAGGCCGTTCGGGGGATAGGCAACGGCCGCCATGGCGACCCGCAGCTGATATTTCAGGCTGCCGTCCGCGCCGACAAGGCCGGAGAACGCCCGGTACTGTCCGGTCTCCTCCTCTGCCTGCGGCAGCTCCTCCTGCACGGCCGGCTCCGGCCGGATGTCCGCCGTCTCCTCCGATGCGGGGAAGAAACGCACGTTTTTCTTGCCGACCCGCCGCAGCTTTCCCTCTGCGACGAGCTTATTGAGCTCGACTGCGGCATCGTTGCGCCAGATGCTCAGGGCATCCGCAACGGCCTGCGCCGTCACGCCCTGAAAATCCGGTGTCTGTGCCGCTTCCAGGACAAATTGTAACACATGATCTCTGCGCATGTACTGACCTCCCTTCCGCAGAAATTATGTACCCTGCTTACGGTTCGAAAAAGCTCTTGATATTGACGACTGCCGCCTTGGCGGATTCCTCCAGCAGGGCGACTAGCTCGCTGCCCTTCATGGCCTCGCGCATGGTCATCGCCTCCAGCAGGACCGGCAGGTTCATGCCGCACAGGCCGGGGAATTCCTCGCCGCCGCTCTTCATCATCATCTGATTGAACGGTGTGCCGCTTGCCAGGTCGAACAGAACGATCGAGCCCTCGGGCATCTGCTTGAACGTCTGCATGGCCTTCTCGCCGTATTCGTCAATGCTCGCGTTCTCCAGCAGCGGCAGCGCCACCACGTTCACTGCCTCGCCGCCGATCATCTGGGCAGACTCGAGCAGAGCCTGGCAGAACGGGCCGTGCGACAGCAGCAGGATGCCCGGGATGTTCTCTACAAAGTTTTCTTGTTTCATCGGTTTGCACCTCCCTGTGCCTTTCTATTATAGCAAATTTCATGCCACTACGAGTAGTATCAACCGGAAAAATTTCGATACGGGGCGGATGCCTTGACATCCACCCGGCGAGCCGATATAATGGAATATCACAAAAAGCGCATCGTTTACCGTCGGAAGAGGATTTTTTTATGCAGATCTTTCAGGAACAGAAGCCCGTTCAGCAGCAGCGTCCGCAGATGTACGCCGCTGTTGAAATTTTACAGCTGGACGTATGCCAGCTGCAGTCCTATATCAATACCGCTCTGCTGGAAAATCCCACACTGGAATGCGGAGCCGCGCCGGGCGTGAGTCTGCTTGACGATCTCTCCGCCGGCGGGCATGCCGCCGCGAGCGAGGATGCGGAGCACATGCAGCCGGATTTTGCCGACCGGGACGCCGTCGCCTACGGCGAGGACCTGACGACCCATCTGCAGTTTCAGGCGGAGCGCCTGTCGCTGGAGCCGGAGCTGCAGCGCGCCGTGCTCGCCGTCATCCATGCGCTCGATGCCGACGGCTATCTGCGCACCGATGTCTCCGCGCTCGGCCCGGCCGCGCTTGTTGATGCGGCTGTTCAGATCGTTCAGCGCCTCGACCCGCCCGGCGTCGGCGCAAGGACGCTTTCGGAATGCCTCTGTCTGCAGCTGCAGGCGCTCGGCGAGTCCGGGCTGGCCTGCACGATCGCGGAGCACTATCTCGAGCAGGCTGGGCATCACGCTTTTGCGGCCATCGCCGCGAGCGAGCATGTTCCCCTTGCCGCCGTGCAGGAGGCCTACCGGCAGATCCAGAGCCTTTCGCCCTACCCGTGCGCGGAATTCAGCCGCGCGCAGGACGACGGCTATGTCGTCCCCGACGTGCTCCTGCAGGAAAAAGACGGCGTGCTCAGCGTCGCCGTCAACAGGGCCTACACGCCGGAGCTGTCCGTCAGCAGCTTCTACCGCTCCCTCGTCCGCAAGACGGACGATCCGGAGGCGCGGCAGTATATCGTCAAAAAGGTCTCGCAGGCGGAATGGCTCATCAGCTGCATCCGGCAGCGGGAGGAGACGCTCCTGCGCTGCTGTCAGGAAATTCTGAAGCGACAGCTGCCGTATTTCCGTTCCGGGCAGGCGCTCGCTCCGATGACGATGCAGGACATCGCGCAGGCCGTCGGCCTGCACACCTCCACCGTCAGCCGCGCGCTCAGCGGGAAGTATATCCAGACGCCGCAGGGCGTCCGCCTGCTTCGCAGCCTGTTTTCCGCAAAGCTGGCAGGCGGTGAGGTCTCCGGCGTCATGGCACAGCAGGCCATCGCCGTGCTTGTGCAGCAGGAGGATAAGCACGCTCCCCTGTCCGATCAGGCGCTTGCCGAGCGGCTGCAGGTACAGGGCATCGACATCTCGCGCCGCACCGTGGCAAAATACCGCCAGCTGCTGCAGATTCCGTCCGCCGCAACCCGCAGAGCTTAATGCTCCGCAGCAAAAAATTCGCGCACGGTGTCCAGATCGGCAAAGCGCGCGTCATAGAGCTCCGGATGCTCCTCCTCCGGCCGCCAGAGGTCCGGCACGAACAGCGTCCGGCATCCGGCGCGCCTGCTCGCGCGCAGGCCGTTCGGCGAATCCTCGATCACGGTGCACAGCGCAGCGGGGCTTCCCAGCTGACGCGCCGCCTCGAGGAAAATGTCCGGCTCCGGCTTCGAGCGGCCGACCATGTCGCCGGAAATGACCGCAGTAAAATATTGCAGCAGTCCGACCCGCTCCAGCCGGCCTCGCACGACGGCCGCCGGAGACGACGACGCGACTGCAACCGGGATATTCCACGCGCACAGCTGCTCCAGCAGCCGCTGCGCGCCTTTTTTGGCCGGAGCTGCGCCATTGGCATAAAAATTCTGCAGATAGGCCTCCTCGTGCTCCAGGATTCGGTCCGAATCCGCGCCGAATTCCTGCCGGAACCGTTTGATCCACGCCTCGTCGTTGAGTCCAAGGCCGATGATCGCCATCCGCTCCACATCGGGAACGCCGGTCTTCTCGCCCGCATAACGAAAACTCTCCCAGACCACGCGCTCGCTGTCCACGAGCACGCCGTCCATATCAAAGATCACCGCATTCATATGCATACCTCCCGTATTCATCTTCATGCGCCAGAGTATAACGCACCGGGGAAGAAAAAGCAAGTCCCGCCCGATGCGGGCAGAGGAAAAAGGCAGCCGCCGCGGCCAATCGACCGCAGCGGCTCAGACTGTCAAAAAAGCCTCGCAGAGTTTGCGCTCGCAAGCGCAAAGAAAGTGGAAATCATTTTCTCCGGCGGCGTGTACGTCGGAGAAAATACCGCTCGGCTCGCAAACGTGCGAAGGGTGTACCCTTCGTGCGCTGCCGCGAGCCGCAGCCTTCTCAAACGAGAGCCCAGTGAAACGGGTCTCGTTTGAGAGCTTGTCAAAAATCCTTTTTTGACAAGCTCAGCCGCCGCGGCCAAACGACCGCAGCGGCTGCGAATTTTTGCATCATGATTGGGATTCTGTTTCCCTTACGCTTCCTTCTTTTCGAACTCCTTCGCCACATTCTCCAGCAGCTGGCGGATGGGCAGGTGCTGCGGGCAGACGGACTCGCACTTGCCGCACTTCACGCAGTCCGAGGCCTTATGACCGGGCAGTGCGTAGACGGCATTGTAGTAATAATCCGTATGCCAGTCGTGGTAGATCTGCTTCGCGTTCATCGTGGCGAACAGTTCCGGGATGGCGATCTGCTTCGGGCAGCCGTCCGTGCAGTAGCGGCAGCCGGTGCACTGGATGAGGTTCTTGCTGCGGAAGATTTCCTGCACCTTCGCGATGGCAGCAAGCTCCGTTTCGCCCAGCGGCTTGAAGTCCTTCATGAACGAGATATTGTCCTGCACCTGCTCTGGCGTGCTCATACCGGAGAGCACCATCAGCATGCCGGGGAAGCCCGCAGCGAAGCGGATGGCATAGCTGGCCGGGCTGCCGCCATGCAGGGCATCCAGAACAGCGCGTGCATCGTCCGGCAGCTTGACAAGGTTTCCACCCTTGACCGGCTCCATGACGATGACCGGCTTGTTGAACTTCCGGCAGACCTCATAGCACTTGCGGCTCTGGACGGAGGGATCGTCATAGTCAACATAATTGAACTGGATCTGCACGACTTCGATCGCGGGATACTCTGTCAGGATCTGCTCGAGCAGCTCGGGGCGGCCATGAAACGAAATGCCGACGTGGCGGACCTTGCCCTCTTCCTTCAGAGCAAACGCCGTCTCATAAGCGCGGCAGGCCTTGAAATGGCCATAGTTCTCCGAGCACTGCGAATGCATGAGGTAGAAATCAAAATAATCGACGCCGCAGGCCTCGAGCTGGCTCTCGAACACCGGGCGGATGTCCGCCTCGGTCTTGAAAAAGTTCTCCGTCAGCTTGTCCGTCAGGATGTAGCGGTCGCGCAGATAACGGCTCGTCAGGCAGGTCTTGAGCGTCTTTTCGCTCTTGCCCTGCAGATAGCCGTGCGCCGTGTCAAAATAGTTGAAGCCTGCGTCCAGAAATGCGTCTACCATGCGGTTCGTTTCCGCGATATCGACCTCGCCGTCCTGCATCGGAAGGCGCATAAAGCCAAAACCGAAGTTCTTTTTGATCCGTTCCATGTCCGCTTCTCCTTTCGTATCATATTTTTTATATTGGACCACAGAGGGCCTGCAGTCACTTCGTTTTTTGACCCTTTTCCATTAATAAAGGGATAACCTGCGTTGAGTTTATGATACCATACTTTTTTATGGATTGCAATTCGCGAAACAATTCTTCCCGTGCGCCGTCTTGATGGATACAAGGGGGTCAGCGCAGCAGGCTGACCGGATCCATACAGAAAAGGGAGGCATTTTTTATGAAGAAGACGTTCCTGCTCCTCGCACTGGTCTGCGTTCTCGTGCTGCTTGCGGCCTGCGGCAGCAAGCCCGCCCCGACGGAACCCGCGCCGACCGAGCCAACCTCATCGCGCGATCTGCAGATGCTCTATCAGAGCGGCATCACCGCCATGGGCGCGGATGCGCCGGTCCTGTTCCCGGTCTCGGACATTTCGGAGCTGAGTCCCCTGTTCCCCGGACTGGAAGAAATTTCGTTCCGGCAGGTCAGCGGCGGCCTCTCCCCCGTGACCGGCGCGCCGGACGAGGTCGTTCTGCTTGAGGTTGAGAACAGCGCCGACGTGCAGAAGGTCGTTGACATTCTCCAGAAGGCCGTGGACGAGGGCGCCGTCGAGAGCGAGGGCACAGACGAGGCGATCACCGCGGCATGGAAGGACAATGCCAGCATCACGACGGATGGAAACTATATCTGCCTTGCCGTTTTCATGAACGGCGTATCGATCCCCGCCGAATTTATGCTTCCCTGAATTTGGAACGAAAATCGCGTCCGTCATGTTGGCATACCAACATATTTGCGTGCTGTCATTTGGTATGATGTGTCCATGAAGTGAACCCCAAACCACAAGAAGGAGTTTTCCCATGGACCACAACATGTTTTGCTTTCAATGTGAGCAGACCGCAGGCTGCACCGGCTGCACGAGCCGCGGCGTCTGCGGCAAGGACGCGCAGACTGCGCAGGTGCAGGACCGGCTGACCGGAGCACTGATCGGTCTGGCGCGCGCGGCGGACACCAGCCCGGATGCCGGTCCGGAGACCTGGCAGCTGATGATCGAGGGCCTGTTCGCCACGCTGACGAACGTCAATTTCGATCCGGACAGCCTGAACGCCCTGGCCGGGCGCGTCCGGGCCGAGAAGCAGCGCCTTGTGCCGGACTGTGCCGTCTGCACCGCGCCCTGCGGCCGCACGGGCGACTATGATCTGGCGCAGCTCTGGGGCGCGCAGGAGGACATCCGCAGCCTGAAGTCCCTGCTGCTGTTCGGCAGCCGCGGCATGGCAGCCTATGCCTATCACGCCATGGTGCTCGGCTACCGGGACGAGTCCGTCGAACGTTTTCTGTCTAAAGCGCTGTTCGCCGTCGGCGAAGACTGGGGCATGGAGGAACTTCTCCCGCTCGTGCTGGAGCTGGGCGAGGTCAACCTGCGCTGCATGGCGCTGCTGGACAAAGCCAACACCGAATGCTTTGGCAAGCCTTCCCCGGTCCATGTACCGTTTTCCGTGGAGCCCGGACCGTTTATCGTTGTGTCCGGTCATGACCTGCACGACCTGAAGCTCCTGCTGGAGCAGACGGCTGGCCGCGGCATCGCAGTCTATACGCACGGCGAGATGCTCCCGGCGCACGCCTATCCGGAGCTGAAAAAATATCCCCATCTCAAGGGGAATTTCGGCACGGCATGGCAGAACCAGCAGAAGGAATTTGCAGACCTCCCCGCGCCGATCCTGTTCACGACGAACTGCCTCATGCCGCCGCGCCTGTCCTACGCCGACCGCGTGTTCACCACAGCCGTCGTCGGCTATCCTGACATTCCGCACATCGGCGCGGAAAAGGACTTTACGCCTGTCATCGAGCGGGCGCTGGAGTTGGGCGGCTATGCGGAGACACAGCACCGCACCGGCATGAACGGCGGCACGGGCACGACCACGGGCTTTGCACACGACGCCGTGCTGGCAAACGCCGCGCAGATCGTCGAGGCCGTGCGCTCCGGCGCGATCCGCCACTTCTTCCTGGTCGGCGGCTGTGACGGCGCGCGCGCAGGCCGCAATTACTACACGGAATTCGTCCGCCAGACCCCGCCGGACACCGTCGTGCTGACGCTCGCCTGTGGGAAATACCGCTTCCACGATATGGACCTCGGCACCGTCGCAGGCCTGCCGCGCCTGCTGGATATTGGCCAGTGCAATGACGCCTACAGCGCCATTCAGATCGCACTGGCGCTGGCGGAGGCCTTCCAGTGCGGTGTGAACGACCTGCCGCTTTCCATGGTGCTGTCGTGGTATGAGCAGAAGGCCGTCTGCATTCTGCTGACGCTCCTGCACCTCGGCATCCGGAATATCCGCCTCGGCCCGACGCTCCCGGCCTTCCTGTCGCCCAACGTGCTGCAGTATCTCGTGGAGCACTATGCCATTGCGCCCATCACCACCCCGGAGGCGGACCTTGCCGCTCTTCTGGGAAGCTGAGTCAAAAACGGAGCACCCGCGTCATGCAGGTGCTCCAATTCTTTGCAGAATCATTGCAGGCTCTCAAAATCCCACTTCCGCCGCCGGTTATTACGCAGCAGCCGCAGGCGGCTCGCCTCCTCGTGCGCATAGCCGTCGCCGAGGGCAGCAGCCTGATCGTACAGCGCAATGGCCCGGTCCAGATCGCACGGGACGCCGCAGCCCGCCTCATAGCATTCCGCAAGGCAGCTCAGTGCCTGCACGTCGCCCTGCTCCGCTGCGCGCGTATAAAGCTCCGCGGCACGCGCCCGGTCCTGCTCCACACCGTTCCCGGTAAAGTACAGGTTTCCGAGGGCGCACTGGGCCTGTGCATCCTCCTGCTCCGCCGCCAGCGCATACAGCTCGACCGCCCGGGCCATGTTCCGTTCCAGTCCGATGCCGTGCTCATAGCAGAGTCCCAGCTCATACTGTGCAGGCGGAAAGCCGAGGGCGGCACTGTCCCGAAACAGCTCAGCCGCAGTCCGCTCATCCTGCTTTGTTCCCTTGCCGATCACATAGCAGGCACCGAGAAAGCAGCGGCCTGCCGCATTCTCCGGCGAGGTCCGGCTGAGCCAGTAGAATGCGGCATCCGGGTCTTCCGGGACGCCGTTTGTGCCATAAAAATAGTTGATGCCAAGCTCCGTGATGGCGGCTTCATTGCCGTTCTCCGCAGCCTGTCGGCAGGCTTCGAACCGCGCCTGCTTCTGCTGCGCGAGGCGCACCAGCTCCGGCGAGAGCGATACGGCAGAGACGTTCCATTCCTCATTCTGCATGGGGGATCTCCTCCTCACAGCGCGCGAGCAGCTCCTGCAGCTTTTTGGCAACGGTCTCCACCACGCAGTAGCACGGGTCCTCATAGCCATCGATCTCCAGCCCGCGCAGCTCATCGCACCAGAGCGTTTCAAACTGCCCGAATACGTTCGTAAGCTCATCCACGAGCGCGGGGCCGACCGGATTGTCGCTGTTCCACGCGCCATCCGGCGTGGTCATCAGTCCGAGGATCGCCGTTCCGGCCGTCAGTGCGCCGCAGCAGGACAGGCCGGTCTGCATCCCGCTTCCCAGCAGCGTGAACAGCTTCCGCGCCTGCTCCGGCAAATGCAGATGATAATATTCTTCACAGCCCAGCAGGATGGATTCTGCGCAGCTGTAGTTCGTTCCGATATGATAGCGATTGACGATTTCGTATAATTCCATGCTGTCTCCTGACCGCAAGTTCCCCCGGAGCCGAAGCTCCGGGGGTTCATTTGTAATGTTAACGATAGAGATAAGAATAGCTGTCGCGGATCGTGCGCACGAGCAGGGCTGCATCGGCGGGCAGCTCGTCCGGATCGCCGACGGTCTCCGTCGTGAGACGGGCGCGGACCTTGCCGTCCGGCAGGAAGCAGAAGCCGAAGTTCTTGGAATCGTCCATGTCCTCCGTCGTCTGGAACAGCGTCAGCTTATCCTTGCACGGCTCGGAGGAGTACGGACAGAAGGCCGTGCAGTTGCCGCACTCGTTGCACATTTTGTCGACGTGCACGATCTCCGTGCGGCCGTCCGGCAGACGGACGGCGACGTTGGCGCGGTTCGGGCAGACGTCCACGCAGTTCTGGCAGACGGTGTCACAGCTCAGGCAGCGCTCGCCCTCGCAGCAGGCCTTGCCCGGTGCGCGCAGGATGCCCTTGCGGGCGATAACCTCGGCCTCTGTGGGATGGGCCTCCGCCGGGATGTCATAGGTGTGCGGCGCGCCGATGACGGCCTCCGCAAAGCGGGCTGCGTCTGCGATGCCTTCCACGACCGTAGCCGGGCCGCGCAGCGCATCACCGGCAGCATAGACGCCGGGAACGTTCGTGCAGAAGGCAGGACGGCCCTTCGCGCTGAGCGTGATGCCGTTGTCCGTAAACACCTGCTCCTCGACCTGCTCGCCGACGGCGGAGATCACGAGGTCGCACGGCAGCTCGACCGTCTCGCCGGTCGGAACCGGGCTGCGGCGGCCGGAGGCATCCGGCTCGCCGAGGCGCATCTTCTCGCATGTCAGGGCGCCGTTTTCCTGCTTGACGGGCGCGGCCAGCTCGAGGAAGTCCACGCCATCCTGCATGGCAAGCTCCAGCTCCTGCGCATCGGCGGGCATAAAGCGGCGCGTTCTGCGGTAGACGAGCGTCACGGACGCCGCGCCGCCGCGCTTTGCCACGCGGGCAGCATCCATGGCGGTGTTGCCGCCGCCGACGACGGCGACATGGCCGAGCGGCTCGTTCGCACCGGCCTTGCGCTCCTGCATCCAGCCGATGACACCGCGGACGTTGCCGGGGATGTTCAGCTTGCCGGGCTTCCATGCGCCGGTGGCATAGAGAATGTGGGTATAGCCCATTTTGTGCAGCTCTTCGACGGAGGGAGCCTCGGTATTCAGGCGGACCTCTGCGCCGTAGGCCTGCATAAGGGCGATATCGCGGTCAATGGCCTCGTCAGAGATGCGGAACGCCGGGATGACATGGCGGACGATGCCGCCGAGCTTGCCGGTGCGCTCAAAGATGGTGCAGGCCACGCCTGCACGGCC
The DNA here is from genome assembly GCF_040096185.1 of Faecousia intestinalis. Taxonomy (NCBI): domain Bacteria; kingdom Bacillati; phylum Bacillota; class Clostridia; order Eubacteriales; family Oscillospiraceae; genus Faecousia; species Faecousia intestinalis. The sequence goes on from NZ_JBBMFF010000217.1 coordinate 21,998, forward strand.
GAGGAAGTAGGCCGCAGCAATGCCGGTCGGGCCGCCGCCGATGATGGCAGCGCGCTTGCCGGGAACGGGAGCCGGGCGGACGACGGATGCCATTCTGGCATCGATGCCCTTCTCGGCCGCCAGCAGCTTGGCAGCGCGGATCTGGACGGGATCCTCATAGAAATTGCGGGTGCACTTGCCCATGCAGCGGTGCGCGCAGATCGTGCCGGTGATGAACGGCAGAGCGTTGCGCTCCGTGATAAGGGCCAGAGCCTCGTTATACAGGCCCTTGCGGCACAGCTCGAGATACTCGGGGATGTCCTGTGCGATGGGGCAGCCGCCGCGGCAGGGGGCGGAGTAGCAATCGAACCAGGGCACCTTTTCCTCGGACTTGCGCGTGGGCAGCGGCTTGACGGGCTTACAGTGGTGCGGATCCGTGCGGCAGGCGGCGGACAGAGCCGCAATGGCCTCGGTGTCCGTGCCGTCGAACGGACGGAACGGCATGCCGGCCGTCTTTTCGGCCATCTGGGTCAGGCGGTTGTAGCCGCCCGGCTTCAGGATCGTCGTGGCGACGGTGACGGGCCAGATCCCGGCCGCCAGCAGCTTGTCGCAGTTGAAGAAGTCTGCGCCGCCTGCGAACGAGATCTTCATCTTGCCGCCGAACTGCGCGGAGATGCGGCGGCACATTTCGATGGTCAGCGGGAACAGGGAGCGGCCGGACATGTACATCTCGTCGTTCGGCAGCTCGCCGCGCGTCGTGTCGACCGGGAACGTATTCGACAGCTTCAGGCCGAACTGCAGCTTCTCGCGGTCCGCCAGCGCCTGCAGACGCTCAAACATCGGGACGGCGTCCTTCCACTGCAGATCCTCATTGAAATGGTGATCGTCGAAGACGATGTAGTCATAGCCCATTGAATCGAGGATCGTGCGGGCGTCGTGATAGCCGAGGATCGTCGGATTGCACTTGACGAACGTGTGCACATGCTTCTCGGTCAGCAGGTAGGACGCGATGCGCTCGATCTCATCAGGCGGGCAGCCGTGCAGCGTCGAAAGCGTGACGCTGTGGGAGACCTGCGGCGAGATGGAGGCAATGAACGCCGCCTCCTCCGGGAACAGCTCCGTCAGGACCTTGCGGCACTCGGCAAACACCGGCAGCTGCGAGGCATCCTTCATGGATTCGATGTAGTGGTCGATCTTCGGGCCACGGATTCCCTCGAGGTCATAACCGACGGACATGTTGAACACAAAGCCGTCCGGGTCGCCGTAATGCCAGACCTTCGCCATGATCTTCAGGGCGAACCACGCCTTGACATACTCATCGAGCGCCTGCACGACCTCCAGCTCCGTGGACCACTCCTGGTTGTAGCCCTCGTCGTCTGCAAGGATGCAGGGACGCGGCACACAGGCGGCAAGCTCTGCACCGTCCATCTTCTGAATGGTCTTGACCTCGAAGAAGCGCGCGCCTGCGACGTAGGCGGCGATGATATTCTGCGCCAGCTGGCTGTTCGGGCCTGCAGCGGGGCCGAACGGGCTTTCGATCTTCTCACCGAAGATGGGAAGCGTCTTGGCCGGGTCGGCGATCCAGCGCTTGTGCACGCCGAAGACCTCGCCAGTCTTCTCCCGCTCTGCGAGGATCCAGTTCATCAGGCTGCGGAACGGAATGGGATACATTTTCTCAGACATGGGATCATCCTCCTGTGATGCTTGTTGCGGCGCCGCGCGCGCCCCGGGTAAGACGGACGCGGCGCAGGATCATATTTGACGGAAATGAATTATAAATTAGTAGGTGCAGTCGTTCAGCGCGCCCCAGAGCTTCTTGGACTCCTCGAGGATGTGCGCATTGATCGCCTCTTCGTCGACGCCGATAAGCTCGCGGTCCTTCATGAGGAGCTTGCCGTTGGCGATCGTCGTCTGGCACTGGCGGCCGGTCATGCCGAAGATCATATGGCCGTCGATGTTCGCATCGGAGAACGGGGTGAACGGCTTGTAGTCCATGACGATGACGTCCGCCGCCGCGCCCGGCTCCAGCACGCCGAGAGGCGCGTCAAAGTAGCGCGCGCCGATCTTCGCGTTGTTCTTGAAGAGCATGTCCGTGACCTCGCACCACGCGACATTCGGCGCACAGGCATTGCTCCGCTGCGAGCAGAGGGCTACCTTCAGAGACTCGAGCATATCATTCGTGTAGGCATCCGTGCCCATGCCGAGGAGGATGCCCGCCTTGGACAGCGGCAGCACCGGGCAGATGCCGACGGCGTTGCCCATGTTGGACTCCGGATTGTTCACGACCATGGTGTCGGTATTCTTAATAAGCTCGATCTCCGCCGTGTTGACGTGGATGCAGTGACCGAGAATCGTCTTCGGGCCGAGGATGCCGTGGTCCTGCAGGCGCTGCACAGGGCGGCGGCCATAGTTCTGCAGGCTGTCGTAGACATCGTTCATGCCCTCGGAAACGTGGATGTGATAGCCGGTGCGGCCGTTGTTCGCTGCGACCATACGGTCGAACGTCTTGTCGGAGATGGTGAACAGGGCATGTCCGCCGAACATGGCGGCGAGCATGGGGTCCTTCTCCTTCTCGCACCAAGTGATGAAGTCGGCATTCTCCTGGATGGCCTGCAGGCACTTCTCCTCGCCGTCGCGGTCGGAGACCTCGTAGCACAGGCAGGAGCGGATGCCGAACTGCTTTGCCGACTCCGCGATCTGGAACAGACTGCCGGGGATCTCGCAGTAGGAGGCGTGGTGATCGAAGATCGTCGTCACGCCCTGCTTGATGCAGTCGATGTACAGAGCGTCGGCCGAGGCCTTTGTGCCCTTGAGCGTCAGCTTGCGGTCAATAGCCCACCAGGTACCGTCGAGCACCTCATAGAAATTCGTGGGGTTGTTGCCCTTGATGGAAAGACCGCGGGCCAGTGCGGAATAAATATGCGTGTGGGCGTTGATGAACGCCGGCATGATGACGCCGCCGCGTGCATCAAGAAACTCCGCCTCGGGATATCTGGCGCGGAGGGCAGCGGTCTCGCCGACCGCTTTGATCTTCGTCCCGTCGATGCAGACGGCGCCGTTCTCCAGATACGGAAGGGCCTGACTGCGGGTGATCAGTCTGCCGTTTCCAAGAATATACATGCTCGTGTACCTCCTGTTTGTGATTTACATGGCGTGAATAAAACAAAAATGGGGATGCAGAACCATTCGTTCAACATCTCCACTCAAGAATCCCTGAGTGATAGTCGGAAGCCCGTGCGCGCAGCACTTCGTTACAGCTATCAATCTGAAATTGTAATTCTATTATACACAACGCTCCCAGTTCCCGCAAGGCTTTTTCGGAGGAAAATCCGGCCAAATTTTTGTCGAGAATTTTGGCAGTATTGCACAAATACTTGCGCAAATAAACGTTACAAGCATGTTAGTGTCTGTAACACTTTTAGTCAAGAATGCGGAGTTTTGAAGGATATCAAAAAGAGTCTGCTGTTATCTGCCGTATTTCGTTCTGAAACTGCACAGTCTGGGGCGAAACCTCGAAATCTATCGAAATATCATTTAAAATTGAACGCGATATTTTTTCACATAATTTTGCCAGAAAGGGCTTGCAAAAGGCTTTCATATGTAGTATACTATGGTCAAAAGTTATTCGCGTTTTTCCTCTATTTCAGATATAGATATTTACATCGGATAAATTCTTTAACATTTTATCCGATTCTTTTTGAACGCAAAACTGCAGCACCATTCATCTCGTTATATGCTATTCTAAAAAACGAAAAACGCCCATTGCGTTACAGAACGCAGAAAATTTGCGGCACTCACCTGCCGAAGAGTCGTTAGAGGAGGAAACACCATGAAACGCATCAAACGAACGCTTGCTGCTCTGCTCATCGTCGTCCTGACGCTGGCCCTGCTCGGCGAAGCCGTCTTCGCAGACAACAGTGAGCAGCCCGTCTGGCCCGAAGAGGGCGCGATCCGGCTCAGCAAAAGCGCTGCCGCTGTCGAGGGAAAGGAAAACACATGGGAGGTCACGCTCGGTATTCAGGGCAAAAATTATAAGACGACCTCTGACGTCGTGCTGGTCATCGATAATTCGAACAGCATGTACGACAACAGCCGCATGGCAAAGACAAAAGCCGCCGCAAACGCCTTTGTAGACACGCTGCTGACTGAGGACAGCACCACGCGCATCGCGCTGGTCGTCTACAATCTCAAGGAGACGCACACAGGCTTTTATGCCTACGCGAACAGGGCTGCGCTGAAGCAGCAGATCAATGCCATCACGCAAAATAATGACGACGGCGGCACCTTTACGCAGCTTGGCCTTCATACAGCCCGTACCCTGCTGAACTCCGCGGAATCCACCGGGCAGAATAAGAACATCGTGCTGCTGAGTGATGGCGAGCCAACAAAAGCCTATGAGTTTGTTGCAAAGAATCCGACCTATACAGGTTGTGAGTCATGGCATTTAATTAGCGGGCACCATGGTGGTACATTCAAGGCAGAAACATTTGAGCCAAATTATAGTTTGACACTTGGTGATGGCCGTACAAATGATTTTGGCACTTATTCCTACAATGCTATTGCAAGGTCTGTTACTTGCAATAAGGATGTCAGCAAAGATATAGACTGCAACTATTACAAGGATTCGTCCGGCAATTGGGTCTATACCACTAACGAAGTTGAAACTGACCTTGGTGTGCCGACCATGTGGGAAGCCGAGCAGGCCACAGCAGAGGGCACTATCGTTTACACCGTCGCCTTCCAGGCAGGCACCGACGGCGAACGCGTTCTGAAAGCCTGTGCCACGAATCCAACGAAGGGCTTCTTCGCTATCTCCTCCTCGACGAACATTGAGACCGCGCTGAAGGACGCCTTCACCTCAATTGCGGGCAGCATTTCCATTGCGGCCCGCGCCGGCTCCGTCGCCGACACGATGGGTGACAAAGTTCAGCTTGTCTTCAAGGACGCCGCGCCCATCATCACGACCGATATGGCCGTCTATGCTGCAGGCAACGCCGACGTCTACATCAGTCAGGGCACGGCCTCCTATGACTCCGCGACCCGCGCCATTCACTGGACGGTCGGCAACGTCAGCGAGCAGGATAAGCCCGTCATGAAGTACCGGGTCACCATCAAGTCCGGTTGTAACCCGTCCACTGGTGAAACGCTTCTCACGAATGAGCAGGCCACCTTCTCCTACATCGACTACCTCGGCCGTGATGCCGAAGCCGAATTCCCGAAGCCCGAGGTCACCGTGGGCGGCGGTAAGCTGCTCGTGCACTGGTATCAGGTAAACGACAAGGGCCAGCCTGTCAACGCGCAGGGCACCGTGGTCGAGTCCCCCGCCCTCGCCCATCAGGTCCAGCCTGCGGAATACCACAGCGTGAACGGTTCGACCGGTCTGCGCTATAACACCCCCTATACCGTGGACCACAAGATCTTCGACGGCTACACCTACTACGGCAGTTATATTCTGAATGACGGCAGCCCGACCGAAGGCGACAGCGCCACCGTCACGCTGACGGCCGTGAGCTCCAACCAGGACCTCTGGTTCGCCTATGGGCGTGATTTCAAGGTCGCGCATGTGCAGAACGGCACCGTCGTTCAGACCGACACCCACGCCGTGACGGAGCATTTTGATCTCACGGCGCAGGTACTCACCGGGCATCTCTATGGCGGCGCATTCTCTGCCGAGGCCTGTGGAGAAGACAACGTTCAGAGCTTTGCCGCCGGGCAGAATGCTATGGACTTCACCCCGGAGGCCGGGGCCACCTACTACATCTGGGAGCCGAGCGATGTTTATCTCGCGCCGCGTAACTATAACGCCTGGCAGCATGTCTATGGCGGCTCGAACGGCGAGCGCGGCGTCATCGCAACGTATCTGCTGACGACCATCGACCGCACGCTCTATCAGGAGGTCGGCTTCCTGTCCGGCGGCAGCAGCTATGTGTCCGAAAAGGACGGCGCGTCCATCGCCTACGGCGTCGTGAATGCAAACAAGAACGGCACGCTCTATCAGCAGCTGTTCGTTCGGAACGGCATTCTGAATGCAACCGAAGGGCTGGAGGCCACCAGCCGCGACGACGGCTACATTGGCCTGTATCGCTGGACGGACGGCGCGTTCTATCAGAAGGATGCCGCATTCTCCTTCCAGCCCTATTGGATCACGCTTGACGGCATCCGTGTCACTGGCACGAGCGTGCGCACCTGCACCTATCGCGGCACCGGCACAACGGATGATCATCAGAGTCTTGGCATCTCAGCTAAAACGACCGGCTCGGCCTGCACGGTAGTCTCTGCTGCCGAAACCACCATCCACTTCGCCGAGACCTATTCCCTTGACGCTGCGACGGACGCCCCTGTCGCTCCGCCCGAGCCGGAGCCCGAGACCGTTACGCTGACACTGCACGAGGGCACGAGCACCCGCAGCATCACCGTCCCGACGGGCGATCAGCGCGGCAAGGTCGCCCCGGCCGAGCTTGGCGGCAAGGTCTTCGCAGGCTGGTATACAGACGACGCCTACCGCACGCCTGCCGATCTTTCCAATGTGCAGGAGAACCGCACGCTCTACGGCAAGTACGTCAGCTATAATTACCTGCGCGTGGAATATCAGCGCAACAGCTTCCTGCAGGGCAACAGCATCACGCTGCTCTCCGCCGTCGATGGGCGCGGCTTTGCAGAGACGGGCTTTGTCATCAACGGAAAGCGCGTCGCCGTACCGCAGCTGACCGAACGCTTCCGCGTCTTTACGGCGCAGATGGTCTTTGGCCGCAGCGTCAGCCGTGACGCTCTGCTGATGACGATGCCCTACTCCCTGCAGGGCCTGCAGCGCGGCGCTGCGATCGAGATCACGCCGTACTGGGTCACGCCGGACGGAACGACCGTCTACGGCGAGGCGCGCACGCTGATCTACGAGTACTTCACCCTCCGTGGGTAAGAACAGGAGGAATCACAATGGATGATATCATGAATGCAGAGCTGACAGACATTCTGAAAGCCAATAATATTGAAATTCCCGTTTCGGGCGGCGGCGGTCTGCAGAGCATCGGCCCCGGCATGTATCTCTTCACCATGCCTGACGGCAGGCAGATCACGTTCAATGACGCAGGCGAGATCACGAATATTCAATAAACCACCTTATGGAGAGGCACAGTCTCCCCGTAACTGTATTCGCTCAATTTGGTAAGGAGATATCTATGGAGCTGACCGTCGTGCTGGCAGGGATCCCGGTCCGCCTTTCCCTGCGCAGCCCGGCCTATGCGGCATGCTTTCAGCCGTTTTGGACGGAGGCTGACCCGGTCGCAGCCGTCCGGGTCCCGGAGGATGCGCTCAAAGAGGCCGCACCGCACTACGAGGCCGGTACCACGCCGGAGCAGGTCGAATATCTGGAGCTCGGTCCTCGTGTCTGCGATGCCCTGCTCCCCTACGGCCGCATACTGTTCCACGGTGCTGCCATTCTCTGGCGCGGGCGCGTATGGGTTTTTACCGCAAACAGCGGGACCGGTAAGACAACGCAGTACATGCTCTGGAAGCTGTGCTTCGGCAGCGAAATAAAAATTCTGAACGGAGATAAGCCCCTGCTGGAATTCCGCGAGGGTGGCATTCTCGTCCATCCCTCGCCCTGGCGCGGAAAGGAAGGCCTCGGCTCTCTGGACGCCGCCCCGCTCGGCGGCATCATTCTGCTGGAGCAGAGCGAAGAGAACCGCATGCGCCGTCTGCTCCCGGCTGAGGCAGCCGGGCCGCTGCTGACGCAGCTGCTGTTTACCCGCAAGAACGCGGACGATGTCCGCGCAGCCTGTGCGCTGGAGGAGCGCCTGCTGGCGCAGGTGCCCGTCTGGCTGCTGCAAAACCGCGGCGACGCGGCCTCGGCCGCTCTGTGCCGCGATACCCTGATGGAGGCGCAAACATGACATACACCTTACAGAAAGATGTGGCGCTCGTGACCGTTTGCGACGAGCATTTTCTGGTTGCCGCCGGGCAGGCCCGCGGCAAGGTCCCTGCCGTGAAGGGCATCAACCGGCCGGGAGCCTATTTCTGGAACCTTCTGCAGCAGAAGCTGCCGGAGAACGACATTCTCCGCCACACAGCAGCGGATTATCACATTCCCATCGAGAAGGCCGCACTGGCACTGCGCCGCTTCGCCGCGCTGCTGGCCGCCGAGGGCTATCTGACCATGGCAGGATGATCCTCAAAAGCGCTCCGACTTCGCTGTCGGGGCGTTTTTTGTGGGAAAAAGCTTGTAATATGGGCACGATTCGAGTATAATAGATTGCAAATCGAATTCAGCGCAACGCTTCGGCGAACCCTGAAACACAAGAGAGGTTGAAGTCATTATGGAGCTCGTAACTGTTCGAGACCTGTTCAAGCACACCGCAGACTACGCCGGGAAGACGGTCTCCGTCGGCGGCTGGGTGCGCTCCGTCCGCGCGTCCAAGACGTTCGGCTTTATCGTCCTGAGCGACGGCACGTTCTTCCAGCCGCTGCAGGTCGTCTATCATGATACGATGGATAATTTTGCCGCCATTTCCAAGACGAATGTCGGTGCTGCTCTCATCGTCCGCGGCACGCTCGTCGAAACGCCGGACGCCCGTCAGCCCTTTGAGCTGCAGGCCGAGGAGGTCACGGTCGAGGGCGCTTCCACGCCGGACTATCCCCTGCAGAAAAAGCGCCACACGCTGGAATATCTGCGCACGATGACGCACCTGCGCCCGCGCACGAACACCTTCCAGGCCGTATTCCGCGTCCGCAGCCTCGCTGCCTATGCCATTCACCAGTTCTTCCAGGAGCGCGGCTTCGTCTATGTCCATACGCCGCTCATCACCGGCTCCGACTGTGAGGGCGCAGGCGAAATGTTCCAGGTCACGACACTGGACCTCAACAACGTACCTCTTACGGAGGACGGCAAAGTCGACTATACGAAGGACTTCTTCAACAAGCCGACGAACCTGACCGTCTCCGGCCAGCTCAATGGCGAGACCTATGCCATGGCCTTCCGCAACATCTACACGTTCGGTCCGACGTTCCGCGCCGAGAATTCCAACACGACGCGCCACGCCGCCGAGTTCTGGATGATCGAGCCGGAGATCGCATTTGCCGACCTGAGCGATGATATGCGCCTTGCCGAAGACATGATCAAGTATATCATCTCCTATGTGCTGGAAAACGCTCCGGAGGAAATGAACTTCTTCAACCAGTTTGTGGACAAGGGGCTTCTGGAGCGCCTGCACCACGTCATGACGTCCGACTTCGGCCATGTGACCTACACCGAGGCCATTGCCCTGCTCGAGCCGCACAACGACCAGTTCGAGTACCCGGTCCATTGGGGCAGCGACCTGCAGACCGAGCACGAGCGCTACCTCACCGAGGTCGTGTTCCAGCGTCCCGTTTTCGTCACGGACTACCCGAAGGAGATCAAGGCCTTCTATATGAAGCTGAACCCGGACGGCAAGACCGTCGCTGCCATGGACTGCCTCGTCCCCGGCATCGGCGAGATCATCGGCGGCAGCCAGCGTGAGGACGACCTCGAGACGCTGCGCAACCGCATGCACGAGCTCGGTCTGAAGGAAGAGGACTACGGCTTCTATCTTGACCTGCGCAAGTACGGCTCTGCCCGCCACGCCGGCTTCGGCCTCGGCTTCGAGCGCTGCGTCATGTACCTGACCGGCATGGGCAACATCCGCGACGTCATTCCCTTCCCGCGCACGGTCAATAACTGCGATCTTTGATCGTGATCTCAACCGAGTAGGAGGGACGTTTAGTCCCGTCCTCTCACACCACCGTGCGTACCGTTCGGTACACGGCGGTTCAATCGC
>NZ_JBBMFF010000218.1:0-10432 GCF_040096185.1 Faecousia intestinalis
CCCCTACAATGGCGTGTGCGATCAACGTGAGTGCCTTCCCGAGATTGCCACGGGCGCAAAGCGCCCTCGCAATGACACATCAGGGAAATGCCTTGGTGCACCAGCGCCCTCCTGCCGTTGAATTGTCCTGTACAAGGCGCTCACTGAGCGCCGCTACACCCCATATTCTGGCTTTCACCGTTTTATCGTTAACCTGTACGGATCGGCAGCATAGCGCCGGGAGCGGCATGCCGCGCCCCTACAATGGCAGGTGCATGCATCGGGAGCGGCCCCAAATTTGCGGGCTGTACACGGTGCGTCGGGGACGCCGCACCCTACAACACGCCATCGATACTTCAACAATACCCCCCAAAAATGCAGTCTCTCTTTTCTGAGACTGCATTTTTTTATCGGCCGAATCGGGAAAAACGCGCACTTCCGGTGCGCGATCCTTCTGCTCCGGGCGACAGGGCGGCGCGGGCAGGAAAGCGCAGACTCCTCCGAGCGGAGTTGACATGATGTCGTATTGTCAGACAATCTATGGGCGAAGTGCACAAAATCTGGCGAGATTTCTTGAACATTTCTACGAAATTGATTTTGTTGTCATACAATCTGTTGACATACCGGTGTCGAGCGGTGTATAATCCAGTCAGAAAGAGCGAAGGGAGCACGGAACATGACGAAGCTGAACGAACGCATTGCAAACGTGCCGGAACGCATTTTCATCCTGGCGCAGCTTGCACTTGGCCTGCTTCTGGCAGCGGGCGGCGGCTACTGCATCCTCCGCTTCGGCAACGACGGCGAGCATTTCAATTCCCTCGGCCTTGCGGCCGCGCTGGTGCTCTGCGGCGGCCTGCCGACCCTTATCCGCAGCCGCATCGAGCGTCCGACGCCGTGGCTGCGCGGCGCGATCATCGGCGGCCTCGTTGCGGCCCTCGGCATCTACGTCGTGATGCGCTTCGCCTGAACCCATCCATGTCCGGCATGAGCCGGTGGAAATAATTACTTTGTTCCAAAATCCGAAAGGATCATTTCAAGGAGGAAAACACAATGAAAGATCACAAGAAAGCTTACGGCCTTTGCCCGGCCAGCATGACGATCTGGAATGCCGATCAGACCTACAACAAGACCGGCATGGAAAAGTATCTGACTTGGCTGCTCGACAACGGCGCACAGACCATCTCCATCTGCGGCTCCACCGGTGAGAACATCGCCATGAATATGGAAGAGCAGCGCGAGATCATCGCTCATGTCTCCAGCTTCCTCGCTGGTCAGGTTCCTCTGGTCTGCGGCACCGGCCGTTACGACACCCTCAACACCATCAAGATGAGCAAGTTTGCTCAGGATCACGGTGCTGACTGCGTCATGGTCATCCTGCCCTTCTATCTCAACCCGCATAAGAAGGCTGTTCTCCAGCACTTCCGCGACATCCGCGCTGCTCTGGACATCGACATCATGGTCTACAACAACCCCTGGTTCGCCGGCTATGAGCTGAACACCGAGGAAGTCAAGTCCCTCGTCGACGACGGCACCATCCAGTGCATCAAGGCTGCCCATGGCGATCCCAACCGCGTCCATGAGCTGAAGTTCGCCTGCGGCGACAAGCTGACCGTCTTCTATGGCCATGACTACTGCGCAATGGAAGGCCTGCTCTGCGGCGCCGATGGCTGGCTGTCCGGCTTCCCGGCGGTCCTGCCGAAGCAGTGCCGCGCTCTGCAGGATGCCTGCTTCGCTGGCGACGTCAAGGCTGCCCGCGCTGCGCAGGACAACATCCAGCCGTACATCAACTACTTCTTCTATGACAAGGTCAACGGCGTGCCTCACTGGCAGGAGATCTGCAAGTACACGCTGCAGGCTCAGGGCCTCGACTATGTCGGCCTGCCCCGCAAGCCCCTCGGCGAGCTCGACGAGGCCAACAAGCGCAAGATCGAGAAGATCCTTGCCGACATGAAGTAATTCATCCTCACAAAAGCGATTCTTCCTCCGGTGCTCCGCCTCCCACGGCGGAGCACCACCCCCTTTCCTACGCATTGGTCCCGCATCTCGGTCGACCGAGAATTATTATTATAAGGAGAACAACCAATGAAAAAGCTGATCGCGCTTCTGCTTGTCCTCGTAATGGTCGCCGGTCTGGTCGCCTGCGCCGGTTCTAATGACGAGACCAAGGGCAATGATACCACCAACACCGAAAACACCGCCGACAGCAACGGCGATAGCAATACCGACTCCGGTGAGCCCATCTACATCGGCCTGAGCGCCAAGATCACCGGCGCTGACGCCGCCAACGGCGACCGCATGGTGAAGGCTGCTCAGATGGCCGTTGACGAAGTCAACGCAGCCGGCGGCCTCCTCGGCGGCCGTAAGGTCGAGCTCGTCATCCAGGACGACGCTACCGACAACGCCATCGCCGTCAACGTCGCGAACATCTTCGCCGGCAACGACAAGATCTCCGCAGTCGTCGGCCCGTGGAACTCCGGCATGATCCTCGCTGCTGAAAGCGTTTACAAGGATGCGAAGATCCCCTTCTTCGGCCTCGGCACCAACCCGCAGCTGCTCGAGCTGGACAATGAGTACTGCTTCCTCGTCCGCGCGAACGACAATCTGATGGCCTCCTGCGCCGCGAAGCTCATCATCGATGAGTTCAAGGTCAAGTCCGTCGGCATCATGTACACGAACAACGAGTTCGGCACCGGCGCTATGGAAGTCATCGAAGCCGCCTGCAAGGACGCCGGCATGGCTGTCTATCCCGAAGCCATCAACATCGGTGACACCGACGTCACCGGTCAGATCCTCGATCTGAAGTCCAAGGGCGCTGAGTGCATGGTCGTCTGGGCCAGCGACGCCGAGTACGTTCTGACTGCCCGTCAGGCTTACGAGCTGGGCCTGCAGGTCCCGACCGTTGCCTCTCCGGCCATCACCATGGATCAGGTCCGCGACCTCTGCGAGCCGGATTGGGTCGAGGGCTGGTACTCCGTGACCGACTTCGTCGGCAACTCCGATGATCCCGAGGTCACCGCGTTCTGCGACAAGTATGCCAGCGACTACGGCGAAGGCCAGAAGGCTGAGCTCTACGTCGCCGATGTCTACAGCACCTTCAAGCTCGTGTTCGACGCCATCGAGCGTGCGGGCAGCGCTGACCGCCAGGCCATCCGCGATGCCGTCGCCGAGACGAAGGATTTCCCGATGCTCCAGGGCGTTGCTACCTGCGACGAGAACAACCTGCTCATCCACTCCGCTACCGTCGCCGTCATCAAGGACAATGTCCCTGTGATGTACACCACGGTCTCCGCGGAATAATCGAAACGAAATAGGTTTTTAGACTCTTCCAAGGCCGTCCAACTGGATAAACTGGTTGGACGGCCTTTACATTAGCAAGAAAGGGAGGAAAGCAATGCTTGAAACTATCCTGCAGCTGCTGATCACAGGTGTTGCCCTCGGCTTCGTGTACGCTCTGGTCGGCGTGGAATATACGCTGGTCTGGCAGTCCTCCGGCCTGCTGAACGTTGCACATAATATGCTGATCACCACTGCCGCCTTCGTTTTCGGCGGGACCTTCGTTGTCGGCCTCGGCTGGCCCATCTGGCTGAGCATCCTCTGCACGCTCCTCGTGATGTTCGTGCTCGGCTGTCTGATCTCCGCCACCATCTTCAACCCCCTGCGCAATATGCCGCTGACCATGTATTCCATTGTGGGCACCCAGATTTTTGCCAAGGTCATTTCCGAGGCCCTGCGTCTGATCTACGGTCCCTACTCCTTCACGATTCCCGGCTTCCTGACCGGCGTAATCAAAATCGGCGATTTCGTCTTTGCCAAGGCGTATGGATATATCATCGTTGTGGCCATCCTTCTGATCATCGCGCTTCAGATGTTCCTGAAGCTCACGAAGCCCGGCAAGGCCATGCGCTGCGTTGCGCAGAACAAGACGGCAGCGGCCATCATGGGCATCGACATCGACCGCAGCATCAATATTACGACCGGCCTGAGCTGCGTCATCTGCGGCATCATCGGCGTCCTGACCATCCCGCTGTTCACCATCAGCCTGACCATGTCCAACATGATCGGCCTGAAGGGCTGGGCAGCCGGTATCGTCGGCGGCTTCGGCTACATCCCCGGCACGATCCTCGGCGGCCTTCTCATCGGCGTGGTCGAGTCCCTCGCCATTCTGGTCATCCCCACGGTCTACAAGGACATCGTTGCCTTCGTGTTCCTGATCGTCGTGCTGCTGATCCGTCCGGGCGGCTTCATGCGCCACAAAGTCTGATGGGAAAGGGGTAATGGAAATGAAACGCAAAAAGATTTCGGTAACTTCCCTGATCCTGCCCGTGATCATGCTGGTTGTGGCTGTCGTCCTGCCCATGATCTACTCCACGAACTATTACATCCAGCTTTTCAGCCAGACGCTCATCAACCTCGTCGCCGTTCTCGGCCTGAACGTGGTCATGGGTCTGGCGGGCCAGACGAACCTCGGTACCATCGCCCTCGTAGCCCTCGGCTCCTATACGTCGGCCCTGATCTCGCAGGCGACCGGCTCGACGAACCTCGTCGGCCTGCTGGCCGCTCTGGTCGTCGCCGTTCTTGTCGGCTTCATGCTCGGCTACCCGAGCCTCCGCGTCAGCGGCATCTTCCTGTCCCTGACTACCATGTCCGTTGCACAGATCGTCTACTCGCTGGCAAACAGCATGCAGTGGCTGACCGGCGGCGCTATGGGCGTGAAGGACATCTCCGAGCCAAACATTTTCGGCATCGAATTCAAGACGCAGGCGCAGCTGTACTACTTTATTCTGGTCATTGCAATCCTGCTCATCATCTTCTCCGTGCGTCTGGCGAAGTCCAAGTACGGCCGCGCGCTCAAGGCTGTCCGCGATAACCCCGAGGCAGTCGAGTCCGTCGGCCTGAGCGTGACGAAGCTCAAGCTCATGGCCTTCCTCATCGCCACGATCCTCGGCTGCCTGGCCGGCGTGTTCTACACCTGGGTCATGCAGTACGTTGCTCCGACGACCTTCACCACCGACAACGGCACGAAGTTCGTTGTTATGCTGATGCTGGGCGGCATCGGCTCGACCTCCGGCATGATCATCGGCGCCATCCTCGTCACGATCCTGCCCGAGCTGCTGCGCTTCATGGGCGACTATTATCAGCTCGTGTTCTACGGCATCGCGCTGCTGCTCCTGCTGGTGTATCCGCTCGGCCTGTCTCACCTGTTCTCCCAGCTCAAGAAAAAGGCTGCCGCCTTCTTCGCCGGCCGGAAGAAAACGCAGAAGGAGGGCTGATCCATGTCCGTACTGAGATTGGAGCATGTGACCAAGCGCTTCGGCGGCCTGGTCGCAGTCAACGACCTCTCCTTTGAGGTCAAGGAGCGCCAGATCCACGCGCTCATCGGCCCGAACGGCTCCGGCAAGTCGACCTCGATCAATATGATCAACGGTTCCTTCCCGGTGACCTCCGGCAAGATCTATTTTAACGACAAAGACATCACCGGCTGGAAGATGCATAAGATCGCCGCGGCCGGCATGGGAAGAACGTATCAGAACCTGAAGCTGTTCCGCTCCATGACCGCGCTGGAGAACGTCATGATCGGCGGCCAGCTCCATGCGAAGATGAACTTCGCCCGTTTCCTCATCGACCCGTTCAAAACGAAGCGCGAGGAGGAGGAGCTGCGCGAGAAGGCGATGGAGATCATGCGCTTCATCGGTATCGAGCAGTACGCCGACCGTACCGTCGGCAACCTGCCTTACGGCCGCCAGAAGATGACGGAGCTGGCGCGCACGCTGATGATCGATCCGACCCTCATCCTCCTCGATGAGCCGGCTGCGGGCCTGAACCCGAACGAACGCGCCGAATTCGTGGCCATTATCAAGAAGGTCTATGAGTCCGGCAAGGATATCCTGCTCATCGAGCACAATATGGATATCATCATGAACATCAGCCACGTCATCACGGTCATCAACCACGGCGCCAAGATCGCGGAGGGCACGCCCACCGAGATCCAGAACGACCCCGAAGTCATCCGGGCTTACCTTGGCGACCGTTACAAGATCGGTATGGAAGGAGAATGATCCATGTTCTTTAAAATGGAGCACTGCGATGTATACTACGGCCAGATCCAGGCCCTGTATGACATCAACGTCGAGATTAATCCCGGCGAGATCATTTCCATCATCGGCGCGAACGGCGCAGGCAAGACGACCCTCATGAAGAGCATCATGGGCCTCGTCCCCGCCAAGAACGGCAAGATCGTCTGGCAGGATGAAGAGATCCAGGCCAAGAAGACCCACCATATCGTCAAGCGCGGCATCAGCTATGTCCCCGAGGGCCGTGAGATCTTCCCGGGCATGACTGTGTTGGAAAACATGGAAATGGGTGCCTATACCCTGCGCATGAGCGCGAAGGAAAAGGCGGACAAGCTCAACGAGATGTATGAGCTCTTCCCCCGCCTCTATGAGCGCAAAAAGCAGAAGGCCGGTACCCTCTCCGGCGGCGAGCAGCAGATGGTCGCCATCGCACGCGGCCTGATGCTCAGCCCGAAGCTGCTGATGATGGACGAGCCGTCCCTCGGCCTCGCACCCATCATCGTCGACGAGGTGTTCGACATCATTTCCCGCGTCAATGAAAAGGCCAATATCCCTGTGCTGCTGGTCGAGCAGAACGCCTACATGGCGCTGAGCATCTCGCACCGCAGCTACGTTCTGGAAAACGGCGTCATCGTTGACGAGGGCGAGAGCAAGAAGCTGCTCGCCAGCGAGTCGATCCGCACTGCCTATCTGGGCAAGTAACTACTGATCAAAAGGAGTGTTTTATCATGCAGGACAAGAGCCATTATACCCGATACAATTATAAAAAGCTCTATGAGCTGGCCGTGGAAATGTTCATCCGCTACGGCTTCAGCCGGGAAGACAGCGAGAAGGTCGCTGATGTCATCCTGACCTCCGACCGCTTTGGTGTCGAGTCCCACGGCGTCAACCGCCTGACCCTTTATCCGTTCGGCATCGATATCGGCCGCATCAAGGTCGATGCAAAGCCCGAGGTCGTGGAGGACCGCCTGAGCATGGCTGTCATCGACGCGCACGACGGCATGGGCCAGCTTGCCGGTATCCAGGGCATGCAGCTTGCCATCGACAAGGCAAAAAAGTACGGCGTCGGCATGGTCAGTGTCCGTAACTCCAACCATTTCGGTATTGCCGGTTACTATTCCATGATGGCTGCCAAGCAGGGCCTCATGGGTGTGTCCATGACGAATGCCGAGGCGCTCGTCGTTCCGACCTACGCCCGCGAGCCGATGTTCGGCACGAACCCCATCGCCGTGACCATCCCCGCCGACCCGCATCCGTTCCACATGGACTTCGCAACGTCCGTCATGACCTGCGGCAAGATGGAGGTCTATGCCAAGATCGGCCATGAGCTGCAGCCCGGCATGCTCGTTGACGAGACCGGCACGACCTGCCTCGACCCGAACGTCTTCCTGCGTATCCGCGACAACAAGTCCAACCCCGCTTACACCGAGAAGACCCGCGGCGGCATCATGCCCATGGGCGGCGAAGGAATGCTCTTCGGCGGCCACAAGGGCTATGGCCTGGCGCTGCTCGTCGACATCATGTGCGCGGTCATGTCCCACGGCGCCGTCAGCAAGGGCGTCCGCGTGACGAAGGATAAGGAAAAGTGCTGCCACTTCTTCGCCGCCATCGACTACTCCCTGTTCGGCGATCGGGAAGAGACGAACCGCCGCCTGTCCGAGTACCTGCAGAGCATGCGCGATGCAGAGCCGGCCGAGGGCCAGAGCCGCGTCTATGTCCACGGCGACAAGGAAGCGGACGCCGAGAAGGACGTTCTGGCGCACGGCGTCGGCATCAACCCCGCGACCTATGCCGAGATCGAGAAGTACTGCGTCAAGAAGGGCATCAACATCAAGGATTACCTCATTCCCGAAGAGGCGTAACTGACTGCATGAAGTCCGTGCCCCGGCGAAACCGGGGCACGGCGGAGGATAACGCATGAATATCTTTGATCAACTGCTGGCTGATAACCAGATCCCGAAATTTGTCCGCGTCCGCCACGAAATGGACCGCGGCCACATCGACGACATCGAGGGAGCCGTTGCGCAGGCTATGCAGCGCGAGGGCACGCTCGACCGCATCAAGCCCGGCGACAGCGTCTGCATCACCGCAGGCAGCCGTGACGTGGCGAACATCGCCCGCGTCATCCGCGCCATCTGCGATCAGGTCAAGTCCGTCGGCGCGCATCCGTTCATTATCCCCGCCATGGGCAGCCATGCCGGTGCGAAGGCCGAGGGCCAGCGCGGCATCATCGAGGGCTACGGCGTGACGGAGGAGGCCATGGGCGCTCCCATCCGCGCTACCATGGACACCGAGGTCATCGCGCATGCCAAGAGCGGCCTGGAGATCCATCTGGACAAGTACGCCAATGCGGCGGACTTCCTCATCCCCGTCGGCCGCATCAAGGCCCACACGGACTTTCGCGGCGAGGTCGAGAGCGGCATCTGCAAGATGCTCGTCATCGGCATGGGCAAGCAGCACGGCGCATATCAGTGCCACAAGCTTGGCTTCAAGAGCATGGCTGCCAATGTCAAGGAATTCGCGGGTGCCATCATCGAGAAGAAGCCGAACATGTTTGCCATCGGCCTGATCGAGAACGCCTATCACCAGACCTGCCGCATCGAGGCCATCCCGGCCGGGCGCATTCTCGAGGAGGAGCCGCCCCTGCTGGAGTACGCCAAGAGCCGAATGGCAAAGGTCCCGTTTGACCAGGCGGACATCCTGTTTGTCGACGAGACCGGCAAGGATATCAGCGGCGCGGGCATGGACCCGAACGTCACGGGCCGTTCTCCGGTCCTCGGCATCAGCCGTCCGTTCTTCCAGCGCATCGCCGTGTTTGACCTGACGGATAAGTCCCACGGCAACTTTGGCGGCCTCGGCAGCGCCGACGTGACGACGCAGCGCCTGTACCGCAAGATCGACTTTGAACAGACCTATCCGAACGGCATCACCGCGGCGGAGCCGCTGGCCGTGCGCCTGCCCGCCGTTATGCCGAGCGACCGCACCGCCATGCAGTTTGCGCTGCGTACTGCCACGGACTGCGACTGGGAAAAGGGCCCGCGCATCGTCTGGCTCAAGAATACCCTGTCGCTTTCTGAATTCTATATTTCCGAAGCCCTGATCCCGGATGCTGAGGCGCTCGACAATGTGACGATCGTCTCGGAGCCGATGGAAGTCATTTTCGACGAAGAGGGCAACGTCAAAGAACTGCGCTGATCTCCCCGGGAACCGAGGCACTGGGCCTCGGCGCCGGCTGGCATTAGCGGCTGCCGGCCGGCGAGGGGAGGAAAGCACCCGCCGAGGTGCGGCATCCACTGTAAAACACATTAGCACGTTCACTATAAAAACATAATTAAGGGAGCCTCTGAACCCACAAACAGAGGGCCCTACAAAAACAGGAGGAAATACTGACATGGACTTCCAGAAGAAATACGGCAAGATTCTGCTCCCGCTCATCACCCCCTATGACGAAAACGAAGAGATCGACTATGGCAAGTATGCCGAGCTGATCGAGTACGTCATCACGAACGACCTCTGCGACTCCCTCATCGTCACCGGCACCACCGGCGAAGCTTCCCTGCTGACGTTCGACGAGCGCGTGAAGCTGTTCGAGACCGCCGTCAAGGCTTCCGCAGGCCGCAAGCCCGTCATCGCTGGCACCGGCTGCGCTTCCACGAAGGAGACCATCGCCCTGACGAACAAGGCCTATGACCTCGGCATCGAGCTGGCTCTGATTGTCTGCCCGTTCTACAACAAGCCCACGCAGGAAGGCCTGTATCTGCATTATAAGACGATCGCCGAGAACACAAAGGCGAACATCATGCTCTATAACATCCCCATCTTCGTCGGCGTCAACCTCGAGGCGGAGACCGTCGGCCGTCTGGCCGCCATCCCCAACATCGTCGGCGTGAAGGACGAGGCCGGTGTCAACCCGACGCAGGTCACCGATTTCTTCCTGGCTACCGAGAAGGTCGATCCGAACTTCGTCGTTTACAACGGCGATGACATCATGCTCCTGCCGACGATCGTGCAGGGCGCGATGGGCATCGTCTCCGGCGGCGCTCACATCTTCGGCCACGAGATCCGTGCGATCTTCGAGGCGTTCGAGAAGGGCGAGAACGAGAAGGCCAAGGAGCTCTTTGTTCCGATGTATCGCTTCTGCAAGACCACCGGTCAGAACGGCCGCATCCTGCCGAACTCCCTGCTCCGTCCGGCCATCGAGGCTGTTACGGGCATCAAGCTCGGGCCGGCCCGCCTGCCGCTCGCTCCCGCAACGGAAGCCGAGCTGGACGTCACCCTCGGCGTTCTCCGCGAGCTGGGCAAGCTTTAATACTGATTCCTGATTAAAACATTTAATCAGGAATCCCGTGTGCTACGCACACTCGCATCGTGCTGACGCACGC
>NZ_JBBMFF010000219.1:0-11041 GCF_040096185.1 Faecousia intestinalis
TGCAAAGAGGTAATGGGTGCAAAGCAGAAAGCGCAGCTGCGGCGAATGGTGGACTTCAAGTTCACCCGTCATCCGTCTCTCAATTTGCCGGAGCAGCGACTGACAGCCATTGAAAAACAACTTGGAGAGCGTACAAGAGAGCTGCTCTCCATTCCGGTTCAGAGAAGTACAAAGCGCAAAATCGAGCCGGAAAGATAATCCGTCTGCGGTATGGGAGCAATCCCATACCGCAGATACATACTGCGAACTTGACGGTAGAAAAAGTCACAATATCGTCATATAGGATTCTTAAATCAGAATGACAAATCTGAATTTGAAAACCACGATTTCATAAGTGGTTACTGCCCCTCATAGGGCTTTAATAAAATCCTCCAAAACGCTTGAAAACAAAGGATTTATCGCAATGTGTCTGCCTTATCCCTTTATACGATTTCACTTGCGTTTATGCTTCCCTCGCCACCTCATAAGGGCAAAAATAAGGGAAGAAAAATCTGATAACAAGCTATAAAAACAAGTGGCAATCGGGAAACTGTGACATATGTGCGAATATATTATACTTGAGGATTTCAAGATGGACAAGTACATTTATGATGAAAACAACGGTCTTTGGTATGAACTGCAAGGCGAATACTATTTGCCGTGCCTTAGCTTGCCACCCGAAGAAGAAAAGCCTATCGGGATATGGGGACAGCGGCACAAACGCTACCTGAAAGAACATAGAAAAGCAACCTACACAACACTTCTGACCAGCGGTAAGCTCAACACTTATCTTTCCGGCATCAACGAACAGGCGCAGGAACGCTTTGAACGGCTCATAGATGGCATGAAGCAGGCACAGGGTATCACGGAACAATTAAAGGCGGAAAACGCCTTAGAATGGGTCAGGAGAATGAATAATATACGGGCTTGTGCGATGGAGATTGTGAATAAAGAAATCATCTTCGCATAGCAGACTGGCGGTAACG
This sequence comes from Faecousia intestinalis, assembly GCF_040096185.1. Taxonomy (NCBI): domain Bacteria; kingdom Bacillati; phylum Bacillota; class Clostridia; order Eubacteriales; family Oscillospiraceae; genus Faecousia; species Faecousia intestinalis. The sequence goes on from NZ_JBBMFF010000219.1 coordinate 966, forward strand.
CAAAGCGAGGGGTAAAGGTGTAAATGCCTTACCCCTCGTATTTTATGACGAGAATATGGCTTAACACAAGGTATTTGTGGGTTAAAAGCGCTACAGTAGAGAGATTATGCTGAAAACATAGGGTTTGGCAATCCAAAAGCAAACTTTTTATGAATGTTGTCTGTTGCCTCTTGACTTATATCGGCAATCTATATATAATCGATATGTAGACTGTCGATACAAGGAGGGACATATATGGCAATTGATAAATCTCTGATTTCAGGGAATACAGATATGCTGATTTTGAAGCTGCTTGAAAAACAAGATATGTATGGGTATCAGATGATAGAAGAACTTGCGAAGCAATCCGACCATACTTTTGAATTGAAAGCAGGAACATTATATCCTCTGCTCCATCTCTTAGAGCAAAAGCAGTATCTTGTGTCCTATGACGGAGAAACTGTTGCGGGGAAAACAAGAAAATATTACAGGATTACAGATGAAGGGAAAAGATTTCTTGTGGTGCGGCTGTCTGAGTGGGAAAGCTACTCTGCCGCAGTCAATAAGGTTTTGTCGGGGGGTGTTTTGCTTGCAGGAATATAATTCTCCCGAAGAATATATCAAGGATGTTCAAAGATACATTCGTTGGAGCAGAGCAAAGGTTGTGGCAACAAGAGAGCTTTCTGACCACATAAACGACCAATACGATGCTTTGCGGGAAAACGGTCTGAATCAGAAAGAAGCAATGAGAAAAGCCATTGAAGAAATGGGCGATGCAGATGTAGTTGGGACAGAGCTTGATATTGTCCACCGCCCGAAAGTGAATTGGCTGTTGCTGCTCATAGCAGGCGTGTTGCTGCTGAGTGGTATTCTAATCTCTGCTATGCTAACCTCAATATCCCTGACCGTACCAAAGATAATCGGTATTGTGCTTGGAGTTTGTGTTGCTGCTTTTTTGTATTTTATTGATTACACGGTCTTAATTCGCTTTCCAAGAGCGTTATACGGACTGCTCTCACTGGCGGCAATCTTCGGGCTACTCTATGAATTATGGAACGGATTTGCACCGCTTGGATACGGTTTTCTGTTCTACCTGCTGCTATGCTATCCGATTGTTTTGGTCGGAATCCTGTTTTATGAAAAGAACAGTGAAAGCGAGACAAAAATCATACATTACTGGCTATATGCTATTTTTCCGCTGACTTTAGCGTTAATAAATCAAGCGTTTCCAGTTTTTGTGTTGCTGTTGGCTTGCGAGCTATTCATCTTTTGCTGCGGGTTAAAATTAAAATGGCTGAAATGGAATCGTGTTAATATCTTCGGTGTGGCTTGTATGCTGATTTTTCTTATTATCGGAGTGTACCTGTTAAGCCGCTTTTATCATCTTTTTCGTTTGCAGGAAAATACAGGATATTTACAACAGCTCGATTTCTTTTCGGTGTTTCGTGAAGCGGAGTTAATTGGAAAAAGCGGAATGCCTGTTGATGTGAAGGTAATGAGCTACTTCTATGACCACCCAATCACCCTGCTCCTGTACGAATACGGAAAATTCTCACTTGTATTTTTGCTGTTTGTATTCGGGATATTGTTTGCTATCCTTTACAGGACTTCAAAAAAGCAGGATACAGAGGTTGGCAAACTTCTAACCAATACCGTGCTGTTGATTTATATTTTACGAATTGTTTTCACTGCCTTATCCGACATTGGGGTTCTTCCGAACTTCTTTATGTGCGTACCCTTCGTTGTAACAGGAGGAATGTTCATTATTTATGATATGGCACTTATTGGAATTATCCTATCAGTAAACCGCAATGAGAGCATTGCAAAGGATTGGATTAAATTAAAAAGCAAGCGTAACGCTGCTAAAAACGGAGGTCAACTATGAAAAAATTCTTATGTGCTATTCTATTCTTGACGATGGTAATCAGTCTTTCCGCCTGCGGCGGTAAAGGCGTTTCGACACTTGTGAAGCATTATGGTCAGGAAAAGGTCGATGAAATGGAAATCGAGTGTACCGATGAAACACAGCTAAAGGTCGCAAATGACCTCATAGCAGAAGCAAAGGATATTATGTCTTACTGCGGGTCAGGAGACGGTACGAATAAAGAGGACTGCGGTGCGTTAGAAAGATACTATTTCTTTGATGATAAGGCGGTTCGGGCAGATGTTTCGATAGAACTTGTAACCACCAAACAGGAAAATGGGAAGGGATATATCTGGGTGAAATATTCAGCCGATTATTACGATAAGGATGATACTCTCATTTCTGGTAACGGAGAAGCATATTCACGTTGGGATATTGAACAGTTAGACGGAAAATGGACGGTAACGTTAATTGACGAAATACCGTAAGGATTGGTGAGTGTATGCAGAAACAAGCCGAATGGATATTATGTCCTGTTTGTGGCAACAAAACCCGTGACAGAATAAGATATGATACGGTCTTGAAAAACTATCCTCTCTACTGCCCGAAATGCAAGCAGGAAACGCTGATAGAAGCAGAGAACTTGAAAGTAACCGTTATAAAGAAACAGGAAAACTAATCTCTATATGTATGCCGCCGTGTATGGGTAAAACCATAGCGGCGGTTTTTCTTCGCCTATCGGCTGCCTCTGTCAAAGGATTTCTTTCGTGGCTTTTGCTGTCTGCCCTGCTCCTGCAACTGTCTGAGCCTGTTTCGGACGCTCTCCTTTTCGGGCGGTCTTGGCGGTCTGCTCTTTTGTTTCACCTGACGCTCCCATTCGGCAAGGTCACGGTTGTATTGTTCCACAACGGCTTCCGCCTCCCGATAGGTCGCCATGAATGCCTGCACATCGGGATAACCGTCCTCCCTGAGAATATCGGGGAGCTTATCCAGCCTGCGGTCAATTTCTTGCTCCGTCTGCTGTATCTGCTCGGTAAGGGCTTTGCGCTCCTTGCCCTTGAAAATCCCTGTTGTTTCCGCAAGCTGTGTTTTCAGCTTGGGCAGAATGTTGTCCTGCAAATTCCTAATCCCTCTTGCCTCATCCTGCACCCGTATCATTAGATTCCGCATGGTGCAGAACTCTGTCATATCAATATCCAGCGTGGGCTTCGGCGGTATCCCGTATTCACGGATAAGGTTTTGTAAAATGTCCTTCGCCTTGTTCACGATACGGCGGAACAGATTGGGCAGCCAGCCGCTCTTGCGGATAGAACTGCTAACCTTGTCGTGTATCTCGGTTTGTTTGATTTCCAGTATTTTAGCCTCCTCAATCCCCGATACAAGTGCCATGTCCGCTGTCCTGTTCCATTCCTGCCTTGTAGCGTTGTCGGCTGCAATCTCTTCGGCTTTGGGATTGTTCTTGCCTATTTTCTTTGTCGGCAGGTACACGCTGTTTTTATCAAATACCTTTAACTGCTGTTCGGGGTCAGAAATATGACGGTTGATAAGTTCCGTGTAAACCTCCTTTACCTCCCGAAGAAAAGACTCGCTCTTGAAGCGGTCATCCTTTACGGTAAACAGATGGCTTTCGTAAACCTCTCCCTTTTTGATAACGGCACAGCCTTTTCTGATCTGCCCGTCCTCTCCTGTGATTTCCTTCTTGGTGCGTACCCGTTTGCCTGTTTCGTCAAAGAATACGCTTCTTGTGGCAATCTTCACATCAGGCTCAGGGAGCAGCTTCCTTTCGCTGAAAATCAGATGAATGTGGTAATTGGTCTTGCGCTTATTGTGGTGCAATGCCGACACACATTCCACGCCGTACCGCCTGCGGAACTCATCTGTAAAATCCTCAAGCACCTGCTGCGGCTCGTACTGCGTGTAAACTTCGGGCAGGGCGATAATCAGCTCCCTTGCCTCAATACATTTCCCCTCTGCGCCGCTGCGCTGGAACTCCTGCCGGCTCTCCCTTGCGAGATTATTCCAAAAGGCATTGTCGGCGGTGCGGTAAGTGGCGTACAGATTTTCCTGTCTTGCGTGGCTGGTGATATACGATATTCGTCCTTTGACATTAGGCAGCTTCGACATCTGTATGAAGCTGTGTCTTGCCATAATCCAACCTTTCTTTAAAATATACCGTTCTCATTTTGCAACCGTCTTGACGGTTGCTGCTGTTTCGGCGGCTTTGCTGACGGAACAGCGCCGTATCAAAAGCGGCAGGGATTTCCTGCAAGCGTTGATACGGTAGCTCCCCGCAGGGGCGAAATACCCTGAGTACAAATCGACAGATTTGTGCGAGGGGTGTATTTCGCTCTCAAGCGCCGAGGGCTTTAAGAACGGTCAATCTACTCGGCGGACATCATTCTGATTGAGAAGATTTCTGCCTTGATTGACCGTCATAAAACGCTCCAGCGTGTCCCTTCGGATAATGGTCTTGCGCCCTACCTTTAAGACAGGCAGCTTGCCCCAGTCCACCAATTTCCGCATGGTGTTCCTGCCGATACCCGTACATTCGGCGGCTTCCTCGATGGTCATACCTATTTTAACTGCGTTCATTATCTCATCCTCCTTTTGAAATACTTGTTTTGCAACTGTATAATCCTAATTATACTTATTTTGCAATCTCGTGTCAACCCGTTTTGCAACTGTTTGGGAATTATTTTAATATTTATCCCGTTTCAGGGTTGCAATCTGCGTTTTGATGTGCTATAATGATACTCGTCAGGAGGTGAAAACCTTGAAAAAAGAAATTGAATTCACCGCAAAACAAGTCGGTGAACGGGTAAAAGAGCGCCGAACAGAACTAAACCTTACCATGCCTGAGCTTGGAAAGCGTATCGGCGTAAACAAATCCACCATTCAGCGGTATGAAGCAGACGGCGTTGACCCGAAGCGTACTATGATTATCAACGGTCTTGCCGATGCGCTGCTTACCACTCCCGAATGGCTGACAGGGCTTTCCGAGGAAAAGGAATATGATGCCCGCACGCTCTGCCAAAAGGACATTGAGGAGCATATCAAAAAGTACCTTGATACGGTTTCCTCCACGGTCAGCGGAGAGCCGCACCAGCAGCTTCTTACCACCTTCCTCGGCAAGATGATTGACCTGTACTCGGTGCTGTGCCACTACTTTGCCAACGCTATGGCGGAGGTTGACCGTGTGGCGGAGGACGAGGGCTTGAAGCAGTCGATTATGCGGTATGCGATTGAGGTGGGCGCAATCGAAGAACGGGTCTACCGCAAAGAAATGGAAATACCTATCGAAGATATGAAGCGTTTTTTAGACGGAATTTTACATATCTACGATGAGGGACGCACCAAAGTATCTATGGGCGACCTCTTCGGGATAGTGACGGAAGCCGAAAACAGGCTTGCCGAAAAAGAAAATTCCGTGGCACCTTGACAAATAAATATGCCGATTGAAATCAACCGGCAAAAGTGACATTCTTTACTTTACGCACACCATATGTCACAGTCCCGATTGCCACGGATAGAAAGGAGTTTTTATCTATGGCAAAAGGTTCTGTAAGAAAGAAAGGCAAAAAGTGGTACTACCGCTTCTATATCGAAGATGAAAGCGGCAATCTGGTACAGCGTGAATTCGTGGGAACAGAAAGCAAATCCGAAACGGAAGCCCTGCTCCGCAAGGCGATGGAGGACTACGAGGAAAAGAAATTCGTTGCAAAGTCTGAAAACGCCACGGTGGGAATGCTGCTGGATATGTGGGTGGAGGAAGAACTAAAGCCCGGCAGTCTCAGCAACGGTACGGTAATGGCATATCAGGGTACGGTAAACCGTATCAAGCAGCACCCTATCGGCAGCCGAAAGCTGAAAACCGTCACCGCCGACCATTTGCAGGCGTATATGGATTTTCTCAGCTTCGGCGGGACAAATCCCGACGGTACAACGGCAAAGGCACTTAGCAAAGGGTATCTGCGTTTGTTCTCGGCAGTCCTGCAAGGAGCGTTCCGCTTTGCGGTATTCCCCAAACGGCTGATTACCTTCAACCCGATGCAGTATGTGGTATGGCGGGGCAAAAAAGAGGACTATGACCTGTTTTCGGACGAGGACGGCAATACCGATTCCACACCCACGCTCAGCCATGAGCAGTATCTGAAGCTGGAGGAATTTCTGAAAAAGAAAGATAACCCCGCTTTACTGCCCATTCAGATTGCCTACTACACGGGGCTTCGCATCGGCGAAGTCTGCGGCTTGACTTGGCAGGATGTCAACCTTGACAAGCAGTACCTTACGGTGCGCCGCAGTATGCGCTACAACGGGGCAAGGCATAAAACCGAGATAGGAGCGACCAAACGGAAGAAAGTCCGTACCGTGGACTTCTGCAACACGCTGGCGGCGATCCTTAAAGCGGCGAAAACCGAACAGCACAAAAACCGCCTCCAGTATGGCGGGCTTTACCACCTCAACTACTACACCGAGGTGAAGGAAAAAGACCGTACTTACTACGAGGTTTACAGCCTGCCGAGGACAGATGAAATCCCAGAGGGGTACAAGGAAATATCCTTTGTCTGCCTCAGACCTGACGGCGCATACGAATCACCGAGTACGGTAGGGATTATGTGCAGGACGGCAAGCAGAAAGGTCGAGGGCTTGGAGGGCTTTCATTTCCACCAACTTCGTCACACATTCACGAGCAATCTGCTCTCAAACGGGGCAGCGCCGAAGGATGTGCAGGAGCTTCTCGGACACGCCGATGTCAGTACCACAATGAATATTTACGCTCACGCTACAAGGGAAGCGAAGCGTACTTCCGCAAGACTGCTGGATAAGGTGGTCGGCGGAGAGTAAAAAACTTTCCCTTGTTTCGGCTCGTAAGGGCAAAAACAAGGGAAAACACATAAGGTTGGAACACAAGATAGGCAAAATGCCTTGAAAATACAGCGTTTTCAGAGGGTTTAACAGATAAATCGGAATTTATCAGAAAATGAGGAAGAGTTGAAATGGAGGCGCTATAATAACATGAAGATTGAAGGGAATCAGAAAGAACTGGATGCAATGGTAGAATTTCATAAGGGAAACCGTGTCGAGGGACTGAGACTGCAAGAAGAATTTGCAGCGGAATTTCGTAAGGAGTATAAAGACAAAGATCACTGTCCTTGCCTGAAAGCCTGTCGTTATCACGGAAACTGTAAGGAATGTGTAGCAATCCACAGAGCGCATCAGGAACATGTTCCTAATTGTATGCGACCATTGATTAATAAAAAATTGAAATTGATGTCAGAATTAACAGAACATACCTTGGCAAATGAAATAGAAGCTCCACATGAGATTTTAAGAAAATAGGCAAGTCAGATTCCCGTTTATTGGGAAGTTGCAGAGAACGAAAAATCGGAAGTTTACAGCGAGGTGAAAGATGTTGAATTTTGTAGAATATGGAAAAGAAAACAAATATGATGATGATATATTTTTTCAAAAATACAGTCAAATGAGTCGCTCACAGCAGGGACTAGCCGGTGCAGGAGAATGGGAAACATTGAGAAAGCTGCTACCGGATTTTAAAGATAAGCATGTGCTTGATTTAGGATGCGGCTATGGATGGCACTGTATTTATGCGATGGAACACGGAGCGTCTTCTGTTGTAGGTGTTGATATTTCTCATAAAATGCTCGAGGTAGCCAAAGAAAAAACACATTTTCCACAGATTGAATATAAATGCTGTGCTATGGAAGATGTGGAATTCCCAGAGGAGAGTTTTGATGTAATATTAAGTTCACTTGCGTTTCACTATGTAGCAGATTATGAGATTTTAGTAAAAAAGATATATAGAATACTGAAGTCTGGTGGTAAGCTAGTTTTTACAGTTGAACATCCTGTTTTTACTGCCTATGGAACACAAGACTGGTATTATAACGAAAAGGGAGAAATACTGCATTTTCCGGTGGATAATTATTATTATGAGGGCAAACGGACAGCTGTGTTTTTGGGAGAAAAGGTTACAAAATATCATAGAACACTGACCACATATCTAAATACACTGCTTTCAAATGGTTTTATAATAAATCGTATTGTGGAGCCGCAGCCGCCGGAATACATGATGGATATTCCGGGGATGCAGGATGAAATGCGCCGTCCCATGATGCTGATTGTATCGGCGAACAAAAAAGTGGATAGATAGAACTAAAACATCTATAAGGTATAAATGGAGATAATTTATGTTTAAAGAAAAAATTATTATAGAGATGAAAGAAGTATTCAAAGAAATTCCTTTTGGCATAGAGCATACTCTCAAAGTTTTGAAAAATGCAGAAGATATAATGAAAGGAGAAAATATCGGAGAGGAAGAAAAAGAATTCATCAGTATTATTGCTATACTACATGATATTGGTGCGGTTGAAGCACAAAAAAAATACGGTTCTATTGATGGTGTCTATCAAGAAAAGGAAGGACCAGAAGTAGCGAAAGAAATATTAAAAAAGGTAGGCTATAACAAAAATATTGATAGAATATGCTTTATAATAGGCAACCATCATACTCCATCTAAAATTGATGGACTTGATTTTCAAATACAATGGGAAGCTGATTTGCTTGAGAATTTAACGGTTATGGATAAAGAAAAAGAACAGGAAAAGATAAAAAAGTGTATAGATGAAAACTTTAAAACAAACACAGGAAAAAGGATAGCTTATAATCGCTTTATTTTAGATTAGTAGTAGATTATTACAGTTATGTATTTTATATCGCAAAGAAAAAATAGTAGTTAAGTTTAACCCTAGAGCTAAATGATGAATATGTTGAGGGCATTTTTGTTTCTGGTGAAATGCAATCGCAGGGTATAGGTAAAATTCTGCTGAATTATGCAAAGGATAAAAGGAATAAGTTGTACTTGAACGTATACCAAAAGAACGCACGGGCAATATCTTTTTATAAGAGAGAAGGATTTGAGCTTCAGCATAGAGGCTTAGATGAGGCTACCGGAGAAAAAGGTTATGTAATGACATGGCAACACAAATAGAAATTCCAGTTTGTCGAACTGAATATAAGGATGATCCGTCTGCGGTATGGGAGCATCCCCATACCGCAGGTACTTATCGGCCGCCCATGCAGACCAGTATGAGATTCCCGTAAAAAATACCACCTATGTTCTTAAAACAACCACCTATCGAGAATCGGTAGAAATCGCTTCTTGATTTTCCTATACTGTAACCGTAGCGAGGAGGTGAACCGATGCAAATTGAAATCAAGATAGACGAAAAATGCAAAGAGCCAAAAATCATCGTGATGACGGACAAAATGACCGATGAAGTCAATGCAATCATAAAAAGACTGTCAGACGAGCAACCGCAGGTCATTGCCGGATTCAGGGAGGATGTGGTCGAGGTTCTGGAACCGTCTGAAATCTACCGTGTTTTTGCCGAATCAGGTAAGGTGTTTGCCGAGACAAATCACGGCGAGTATGCGCTCCGCCTGAGGCTATACGAGGCGGAACAACGGCTTGACAGCAAGACTTTTGTCCGAATATCAAACTCGGATATTATCAATCTGAGAAAGGTCAAGAGCTTTGATTTGAGCTTTGCCGGGACAATTTGCATCACGCTTTCAAACGGTACGGTTACTTATGTTTCACGGCGATCCGTCGCCAAAATCAAACAACTGTTAGGAATGTGAGGTGGCAGAAATGAAGAAAAAACTGATTGGACGAGGAGTAATTGGTTTCCCTGTTGGCATTGCAATCGGATATGTGATTACGGTGATTATCTCAATCTGTATTGGGGATGGCTTCTTCCATCCGGTCAATCCAGAGCTTGTGAATAAAATGGGGAGCGAATTAAATGCGATTCTCATTCAAACCGGTCTGAGCGGAATAATGGGCACAGGCTTTGCAATGGCTTCGGTTATTTGGGAAATTGATTCGTGGAGTCTTGCAAAGCAAAGCGGGATTTACTTCGCAATTGCTTGCGTGATTATGTTCCCTATCTCTTATTTTGCCAACTGGATGCCCCATTCGACCGCTGGAATTCTGTCTTATGTAGGCATATTCGTAGCGATCTTCCTCGCTGCTTGGGTAACTCAGTATTCTGTGTGGAAAAGGAAGATTCAAAAAATGAACGAAGGCATTCAGGATAATAACGATATGAATTGATCCCGCCGATCTGCACCCTATTTCCTATGAGGATGTGTGCAAAGAGGTAATGGGTGCAAAGCAGAAAGCGCAGCTGCGGCGAATGGTGGACTTCAA
>NZ_JBBMFF010000220.1:0-18199 GCF_040096185.1 Faecousia intestinalis
ATGGAAAACGGACTGCTGGTGAAAACAGAAGAAGGCTCTCCCCAGGGAGGCCCACTTAGTCCCTTGCTTGCTAACAGGCATGCCGCTCCCCTACACAGAGGCACCTCGTTACATTGGCAAAAATGCCTGAGGCCCATCGGTCTCAGGCATTCCAAATTTTTCGGAATTCGTCCCGCAGCTGGCGCAGGCGGCGGACATCCGGCTGAGCGACCTCGCCGGAGGCAACCAGAGCCTCCAGACCGGCCTTGGACACCCAGCGGGCCTCCGTTGTCTCGCCGGGCTGCAGATGCAGCGCGGAAAGCGGGATATCATGGAAGAGGAAATAGACATCACTGAAGGTGGAGTGCTCGCGAAAGCTCCGCACCAGATGGAAATCCGCCTCATCGGCCTCAATGCCCGTTTCCTCGCGCAGCTCGCGCCGCACGGTCTGCAGGCTCGTCTCGCCGACGAGGGCCGCGCCGCCCGTGGCGGCCCAGCAATTGGCATAATGCTCCTTCTCCGGTGCGCGGCGGGTCAGCAGCAGCTCCCGCTGCCGGTTGAACACCCAGACGAACGCCGTCAGATGATATTCCCCCCGCCCCATCGGCGTGCCGCGCACATGAAAGCGCCCGGTCGTCCGCCGCTGGCGGTCATAGATATCCCAAAGCTCCATGACGTTTCCCTCAGGCCTTGCCGAGCAGGTGCTCAACAAGGATCTTGAAACCCATGGCGATCAGGATCAGGCCGCCGACCAGCTCCGCCTTGGACTGATAGCGGCTGCCGAACAGGTTGCCGATCTTGACGCCCGCCACGGAGAACACGAACGTCGTCAGGCCCGTGATGGCAATGGCGATCCAGATATTGACGCCCATCATGGCGAACGTCACGCCCGTGGCCAGCGCATCGATACTCGTAGCAATGGCCAGCGGCAGCATCACGCGGAAGGAAAACGAATCGTTCCCTTGCTCCTCTTCCTTTGAGAAGGCCTCACGCAGCATGTTCGCGCCGATGAGCACGAGCAGCACGCAGGCGATCCAGTGGTCAAATTTCTGGATGTACGAGGCGAACGAGCTGGCCAGAAGGAAGCCGAGCAGCGGCATAAGGGCCTGAAACCCGCCGAAATACGCGCCGGTGATCAGGCAATGCGAAGCCTTGAGTCGCTTGACAGAGAGGCCTTTGCCGATCGAGACGGCAAACGCATCCATGGACAGCGCGATGGCAGTGATGAGCAGGTCAAGAAGCTTCATAGCGTTCCTCCAGCGTGTTTGAAAATCAGAGACGGTTAACTTTTATTGTACCTTCCGCTTCAGAGCTTGTCAACCGGAATGCCGAACTTTTGTGCCAGATACGGCAGCAGACGGCAGAACTCCGCCTCGCGCAGGCAGAAGCGCGGGTCGTTTCCCCGCATGGCGCGCAGGATCTCCCGCACGGAAAACCAGTGCACGGACTCGACCTCACAGGCCTCCGGCGTGAAGGCTTCCTCCGGCCGGTCGAGGACGAGGAGATAGACCCATGCGATCTCATTGTCATGAAACGGCTTTCCATGGAAGGCTCCGTGATATTCGTTGCGCTGGGCAAACAGGAATTCCGGCTCCTCCCCCGTCACGCCCAGCTCCTCGGCCAGCTCACGGCGGGCCGCCGCCGCAAAGTCCTCGCCGGGGTCAAGATGCCCGGCCGCCGAAATATCATACAGACCCGGGAACGAGTCCTTCTGTGCGCTGCGCTTCTGCAGCAGCAATTCGGCCCTTCCGCCGCGCAGCCGCGCCAGAAATACGTGGCTCGCGCCGTGCAGGTCGCCGTCGCGGTGCACGAGCGCGCGCGGCTTGATCTCGCCCGTCAGGGAACCGTCCTCCCGCCGCAGGGCGAAGCATTCATTTGCAGGATCTGCCAAGCTGTCTTCCCTCCCCGGAAATCAAAAAACGGAGCGATCGCAGGGGTCGCTCCGGAAAATGCAAAACGCCGGAGCAGAATCTGCTCCGGCGTGGTGCGAGTGATGCGACTTGAACGCACACGACGGTTGTCACACGCCCCTCAAACGTGCCTGTCTACCTATTCCAGCACACTCGCATATCCAATTTGCTTGTGTATTATACTTTGTTTTTCCGCATTTGTCAAGCCCTATTTTGAAAAAAGCCGCCGCGCGGTGACTTGGACACCGCGCGGCTGTATATATTATATAAGGTATGAGACTCGGTCTCAGTCGCGGTTCGCGCTGCGGCCCTTGAGGATCTGATTTGCGAGAATACCGAGGATGAGTGCGACGGCGACCGGCGTGATCGTGATCTTGCCGAACGTCAGGGACAGGCCGCCGATGCCGGTCACGAGGATCGTGCTGACGACGAAGAGGTTGTTGTCCTTGCCGAGGTCGACCTGCTGGATCATCTTCAGGCCGGAGACCGCGATGAAGCCGTACAGGGCGATGCACACGCCGCCCATAACGCAGCCGGGGATGGAGTTGACGAAGGCGACGAACGGGGAGAAGAAGCTGACGAGCATGGCGAGGATGGCCGTTGCCAGGATCGTCACAACGGAGGCGTTGCGCGTGATGGCAACACAGGCAACGGATTCACCGTAGGTCGTGTTCGGGCAGCCGCCGAGGAGAGCGCCCGCCATGGAGCCGACGCCGTCGCCCAGCAGGGTGCGGGAGAGACCGGGATCCTTCAGAAGGTCCTTGCCGATGATGGAGGAGATGTTCTTGTGGTCTGCAATGTGCTCGGCGAAGACAACGAACGCGACCGGCACATAGGCCACGGCGATGGCGCTGACATAGCCCCAGTTCAGCTCGGCAAAGCCCTTGGCAGCCTTGAGGAAGACGAAGTCCTTCGTCACAAGCTCATAGTTTACGAACGTCTTCAGCGTGACGCCGTTTTCCCACAGCACGGAAAGCTTCGAGAAGTCGAGCACCTTCAGCGCGTCCGTGGCCGTGGCGTTGCCGATGAGGGTGAACACCGCCGCAACGGCGTAGCCCGCGAGGATGCCGAGGATGAACGGGATGAGGCGGACCATTTTCTTGCCGTAGGTCGCGCAGAGCATGGTCACGAGCAGGGCCGCAAGGCCGCACAGAACGGTGATGAGCGGAGAAGCGACTGCCGCGCCCTCGGCGTTCACCACGCTGCCCTTGATGAGGTCGGAGACGGCGTTGCCCGCCAGCGAAAGGCCGATGATGGAAACCGTCGGGCCGATGACGACGACCGGCATGAGGCGGTCGAGCCACTTGACGCCCGCGACCTTCACGGCCGCCGCAATGATGACATACACAAAGCCGGCGAACACCGCGCCGAGAATAAGGCCCGCATAGCCGAGCGTCATGGAAACGCCGCCTGCGAAGGCTGCAGCCATGCTGCCGAGGAAGGCAAACGAGCTGCCAAGGAAGACCGGGCTGCGGAATTTCGTAAAGAGCAGGTAGACGAGCGTGCCGACGCCTGCGCCGAAGAGTGCCGCGGCGGGGCTGAGCGTGCTGCCGGTCGCGCCGTTGGTGATGACCGGAACGACGAGCGTCGCCGCCATGATGGCCAGCAGCTGCTGGATGGCGAAGAGGATCGTCTGGCCGAATTTCGGCCGGTCCTTGACTCCGAAGATCATGTTCATGATTGGTTCCCCCGTTCTGTATTTTGGGTTTTGCTGATGTGGTTTTGTATTCAGGCCTGCTTGCGCAGGTGAATGCCCCATTGTCCGTCGAACTGCGGCGTCAGCACGCAGATCTGTTCCTCCCGCGCCGTCGGCACGTTCTTGCCGACGTACTCCGGGTCGATGGGCAGCTCGCGGTGCCCGCGGTCGACCATTACGGCCAGCCGGATGCGTGCCGGGCGGCCGAGGCGGATGACGGCCTCCATCGCGGCGCGCGCCGTGCGGCCGGTGTAGATGACGTCGTCCACAAGGATGACGGTCTTTCCGGCAACCGGCGTGGAGAACTGCGTCGGCCGCACCTCCGGCAGATCGCCGAGCTCGCTCAGATCGTCGCGGTACAGCGTGATGTCCAGCGTCTCGACCGGCGGCCGGACGCCGCCGAAGCGCTCCATGAGCCCGGCCAGCTCTTCGGCCAGCGGAACGCCGCGCCGCAGGATGCCGACGAGCAGAACCTGCTCCGGCTCCGGATTGTTCTCCAATATCTGATGCGCCAGGCGGCGCAGGGTGCGCTCAAACGCGGCTGCATCCGCGATCTCAACAGTCTGCATATGGTTTTTCCTCCCGTAGGGTGCAAAAATGCCCTGCCGCAGCACAGCGACAGGGCATACGAATCCACAGCAAAGCGGCAGACGGGTACACAGACCCTCTGCGTCTCTCATTCGCGTCCTTGTCGGTCTCTCTGTACCGCTCTTAAAGAACTTTTTTCGGGCGTTATTCTAGCACAGCACTCCCCCGCTGTAAAGCTTTTTTTCGGCAAAAACCGATCTTTGGCGCTTACGACGAAAAAGCGCGCCGTTTTTGCGGCGCGCTTTGGTCAGAATGTGAAATCATACGGGGTCGTCTGATAGACGAAGTAGTTCAGCCAGTTCGAGAACAGCAGGTTGGCGTGGCTGCGCCAGGTGACGAGGGGCGGCTTCGTGTCGTCATTGCCGGGGAAATAATTCTCCGGCACGGCAATGGGAAGGCCGAGAGCCTTGTCGCGCTCATATTCGCGCCGCAGCGTGTCCGGGTCGTATTCCGCGTGGCCCGTCAGGAAGATCTGCCGTCCGCCCGCCGTAAAGATTGCGTAGACTCCGGCCTGCTCGGACGAGGCAAGGATCTTCAGCTCCGGCACGCGCTCGATGTCCTCGCGGCGGACCGTCGTGTGGCGGGAATGCGGCACCATGAACACGTCGTCAAAGCCGCGCAGCAGGATCGGGTTCTTATACTCCACGCGGTGCGGGAACACGCCGAAGAGCTTTTTCTCCAGCGGCACCTTCTTGATGCCATAGTGATGGTACAGTGCGGCCTGTGCGCCCCAGCAGATGTGCAGCGTGCTGTGCACATGCGTCCGGCTCCAGTCCATGATGCTGCAAAGCTCCTGCCAGTACTCAACGTCCTCAAACGGCAGCTGCTCCACGGGCGCGCCCGTGATGATCATGCCGTCGTAGCGGCGGCCGCGGACCTCGTCGAACGTCTTATAGAACGTGAACAGGTGCTCTGCCGAAACGTGTGTGGCCATATGGGACTGCGTATACAGGAATTCCAGATGCACCTGCAGCGGCGTGTTGCCAAGCAGGCGGGCAAACTGCGTTTCCGTGACGATCTTCGTCGGCATAAGGTTCAGGATAAGAATTTCCAGCGGGCGGATGTCCTGCGTAACCGCGCGGGTCTCCGGCATGACGAAGATATTCTCACTTTGCAGGGTAGCAGCTGCCGGCAGATCGTTCGGTATCTTAATGGGCATGGCGTTCCCTCCGGCTTATTCGGCGGCAAGCGCCTGATCGAGATCGGCGATCAGGTCGTCCGCATTCTCAAGGCCGCAGGACAGCCGCACAAGGTCGGGCGAAACGCCCGCTGCGGCAAGCTCGCTGTCGTTCATCTGGCGGTGCGTCGTGCTGGCGGGATGCAGACAGCATGTCCGCGCATCGGCGACGTGCGTCTCGATGGAGGCGAGCTTCAGATGGCTCATAAACCGTTCTGCGGCAGTTCTGCCGCCCTTGACGCCGAACGAAATGACGCCGCAGGAGCCGTTCGGCAGATATTTCTGCGCCAGCTCGTAATAGCGGTCGCCGGGCAGGCCGCAGTACTTCACCCACGCGATCTTTTCATGCCCCTGCAGGTGCTCTGCGATACGCTGCGCATTGGCGCAGTGCTGGCGCACGCGCACGGGCAGGCTCTCGAGGCCGAGATTCGTCAGAAATGCGTTGTGCGGGGACTGCACCGCGCCGAGGTCGCGCATGAGCTGGGCCGTGGCCTTTGTGATGAACGCGCCGCCGAGTCCGAAGCGTTCCGTATATGTCACGCCGTGGTAGCTTTCGTCCGGCGTGCACAGGCCGGGGAATTTTTCGGGATATTTCGTCCAATCGAATTTGCCGCCGTCGACAATGCAGCCGCCGAGGGCCGCCGCATGGCCGTCCATATACTTTGTGGTGGAGTGCGTCACGATATCCGCGCCCCACGAGAGCGGGCGGCAGTTGACGGGCGTGGCAAACGTGTTGTCCACGATGAGCGGCACGCCATGGGCATGGGCCGCAGCGGCGAACTTTTCGATATCCAGCACGGTCAGGGCGGGGTTGGCGATGGTCTCGCCGAACACGGCCTTTGTGTTCGGGCGGAACGCGGCGTTCAGCTCCTCCGCGGAGCAGTCCGGGTCAACGAACGTGCAGGAGAGCCCCATGCGCTTCATCGTCACGGCAAACAGGTTATAGCTGCCGCCGTAAATGGACGCGGAGCTCACGATGTGGTCGCCGCAGCCGGCGATGTTGAACATGGCCATAAAATTGGCGGCCTGCCCGGAGCCGGTCAGCATGGCGGCCGTGCCGCCCTCGAGCGCCGCGATCTTCGCCGCAACGTGGTCGCAGGTCGGATTCTGCAGGCGGGAATAGAAATAGCCGTCCGCCTCGAGGTCAAAGAGCTTTCCCATGGCCTCGGAGGTCTCATAGCGGAATGTTGTGCTCTGGATGATCGGGATCTGGCGCGGTTCGCCGTTGCCCGGCGTGTAGCCGGCCTGAATGCAGAGCGTTTCCGGCCGGAGATCGGGAGTTTTCAAAATCAAGACACCTCAAATCGGGAAGAATAAGAATCAACAAAGCCGCATTCTGCGCGGCGATCGTGAACAATTATATCGAATTCCCCGCAGAATGTCAACGCGGAGCATATTCGAAAGGTCGCCCTGATTTCAGACATTTTTCAAGCTTTGCATATTGCAATTTTTGAAAAAAAGGGGTATGATGTTAACTGATAATAGGGGAGAATCGGGTCCTGTTTTTTAGGAGGTGCTCTTTCTTGCCGAAAAAGGTATTTCGCGCGATTTATGCCGTCAATTATTGCATTCAGGCAGGCTTCTGTATGGTGTGCCCGGCTGGGCTCATCATTCTCGGCGGCTGGCTGCTGCACACGCGCTGCGGGCTCGGCCGCTGGATCATGATTGCCGCCATCGTCTTCGGCGTGTTCGCCGGGCTGTACAGCATGTTCCATTTTCTGCTGACGGCTGCCCGCACCATGGACCCCACCGCTCCCCCGTCTTCCGATGTTCCGTCATCTCACAAAAAGGAGGATGATCCGCATGGAACCCGTTAACGAGTCAACGTCCGGCAGTCTGAAGTGGCTCGTTCTGCCGACGCTCGCCGCAGAGATCGTGCTGTCCGGCATCATGCTGGGCTGCTACGCTCTGTTCGCCGCGCTGCGGCAGGATATTCTGCTCGGCGCCGCGCTCGGTACCGCCGCCGCGCTGGTGAATTTTGCCGCCATGATCCTCGGCCTGCTGCGGGCCTCGAAGAAGGAAAACCCACTGTCCGCCCAGCTCACGTCCCGCGTGCTGTTCGTCGCGCGCATGGTCGTGCTGCTGGTCGTTCTGGTCATCGCGCTCAAGAGCAAGCGGTTCGACCCGCTGGCCACGCTGCTGCCGCTGTGCTTCATGCGGCTGGCGCTCATGGCCTCCGAACTGGTACGCAAGAAAAAGAAGGGAGTTCCCGCTGCATGAATGTTAATATCACCGGTCCGCGCATCCTTGCGGAGTTTTCGTTTTTCGGTCTGTGCGATGTGACCATCACGCAGACGACGCTCACCTCGCTCCTCGTTCTGGCCGCGGTGACGATTCTCTGCTGGCGGCTCGGCCGTAATCTCCGGAAGCGCCCCGGCCGCATGCAGGCCGTCACGGAGCGCGCCGTCCTTGCCGTTTACAAGCTCGTGGACGACACGATGGGCAAGCACAATGAGCGCTTTGCGCCCTACATCGGCGCGCTGTTCTGCTCGTCCGTGCTCGGCTCACTTGCCAGCCTGACCGGCTTCCTGCGCAGCTCGACGGCCGACCTCAGCACGACGCTCACCTGGGCCCTCATGACGACCGCTCTCGTCTGGTACAACAACATCAAGAACAACGGCTTCTTCGGCTGGCTGAAGGGCTTCACGGAGCCCGTGGTCGTTATGACGCCGATGAACATCATCAGCGAGATCGCACAGCCGATCTCCATGTCGTTCCGTCACTTCGGCAATATCGCCGGCGGCTCCGTGCTCACGGCCCTTATCTACGGCGGTCTGTCCGCGCTGAGCTCGTTCGTGCTCGGCTGGATCCCGAGTGAATTCATCTCGTCCATCCCCATTTTCCAGGTCGGCATCCCCGCCGTCCTCTCCATCTATTTTGATCTCTTTACCGGCTGCATCCAGGCGCTCGTGTTCTGCATGCTGACGATGGTCTACGTCGGCGCAGCCTGCCCACCCCCCGCCCCGAAGCCGGAGAAGAAATAAGCAAACCCCGATTTGAGATCGTTCCAAACACAACAATATTTACAGGAGGAAACACACAATGGATCAAGCAATCATCAAGGCCGCCGCTGCGATCGGCGCAGGTCTCTGCATGGGTCTGGGCGCTATCGGCCCGGCAGTCGGCGAAGGTAATGCCGTCGGTAAGGCTCTCGAGGGCATGGCACGTCAGCCGGAGGTCTCCGATACGCTGCGTACCAACATGATCCTCGGCTGCGCCATCACCGAGTCCACCGGTATCTACTCTCTGGTCATCGCTCTGCTGCTGCTCTTCGTTTTCTGATGCGGCGCAGCACCACGAGATCTGCCGGAGAAAGGAGAAATGCGGCTTGAAATTTTTTACGGGATTTGAGAGCTTTGTCGGTGTGGATTTCTGGACCTGCCTGTTCACGCTGTGCAATCTGGTCATCCTCTATCTGGTCATGAAAAAGCTCCTCTTCAAGCCCGTCAAGAACATGATCGATTCGCGCCAGAAGGAGGTCGACGACCTCTACGACAACGCCAACCGTGCCAAGGCCGAGGCAGAAGAGATGCGCGCGCGCTATGAGACGCGCCTGCAGCAGGCCAACGCTGAGAGTGAGGCGCTGCTCCGCGACGCCAACCGCCGTGCCCAGCTCCGTGAGGAGGAGATCCTCCGCGACGCGCAGGACAAGGCGGCGCAGACCATGCAGCGCGCTGAGGCGCAGGTCGCGCTGGAAAAGAAGCGCGCCATGAACGAGATCAAGGACGATGTGTCCGACATGGCGGTGGACATTGCCTCCGCCGTCCTGCAGCGCGATATCCGCAGCGAGGAGCACACCGAACTGATCGATTCCTTCATTGAGAAATTGGGGGACAGCCATGATTGATGCCGCAAGCTATGGCCGCGCGCTGTTTCAGCTCGCGGAGGAAAACGGCTGCGGCGACGGGGTGCTGGAGGAGCTGCAGCTCGTCCGCCGCGCCCTGCGGGAAAACCCAGGTTATGTCACGCTGATGGACACGCCCGCCGTGGCCGGGCCGGAAAAGCACGCCCTGCTGCTGCAGGCCTTTTCCGGCGCGTCGCAGGAGCTGCGCAATTTCCTGTGCCTGCTGTGCGACCGGCGCGCGCTCTGGCAGCTGCCCGCCTGCCTGACCGCCTATGAGGCGGCCTATGACGAGGCGCACGGCATCCTGCGCGCGACGGCCATCACGGCCGTTCCCATGCAGCAGCGGCAGCGCGAGGCCCTGTGCGCCCGGCTCGAGTCGCTGACCGGCAAGACCGTCAGCCTGACCTGCCGCACCGATCCCACGCTGCTCGGCGGCATTACCCTGCGCTATGGCGGCATCCAGCTCGACGACAGCATCCGCAGCCGTCTGGAGCGCCTGCGCCGCAGCCTGAGCCAGACCGTGGTCTGACCGGCTCCCCATCAAAAGATAAGGTTGGTGAAACCGTGAATCTCAGAATCGACGATATCAGTAAGATCATCAAGGATCAGATCAAAAATTATGCATCCCAGACGCAGCAGGATGAGATCGGCTACGTCATTCAGGTCGGCGACGGCATCGCCAAGGTGCACGGGCTGGATAAATGCAAGTCCAACGAGCTGCTCCGCTTCGAGAACGGCTCGTTCGGCATGGCGCTGAACCTCGAGGAGAGCTGCGTCAGCGTCGTCATGCTCGGCACGGACGTCGGCATCCGCGAGGGCGGCCTTGTCAAGCGCACGGGCCGCGTCGTGTCCGTTCCGGTCGGCGAGGCCCTCATCGGCCGCGTCGTCGATGCCCTCGGCCAGCCCATTGACGGCAAGGGCCCCATCGAGTCGAAGGAGCTGCGCCCCATCGAGCGCAACGCCCCCGGCATCATCGAGCGCAAGTCCGTCAGCGTCCCGCTGCAGACCGGCATCAAGGCCATCGACTCCATGATCCCCATCGGCCGCGGCCAGCGCGAGCTCATCATCGGCGACCGCCAGACCGGCAAGACCGTCATCGCAACGGATACCATTCTGAACCAGAAGGGCAAGAACGTCATCTGCATCTATGTCGCCATCGGCCAGAAGCGCTCGACCGTCGCCCAGCTCGTCGATACGCTCGCCCGCGGCGGCGCCATGGACTATACCATCGTCGTCTCCGCGACAGCCTCGGAGCTGGCTCCGCTGCAGTATATCGCGCCGTACTCCGGCTGCACCATGGGCGAATACTTCATGGATCAGGGCAAGGACGTGCTCATCGTCTATGACGACCTGTCGAAGCATGCCGTGGCCTACCGTGCCCTTTCCCTGCTCATCCGCCGCCCGCCCGGACGCGAGGCCTACCCCGGCGACGTGTTCTATCTGCACTCCCGTCTGCTCGAGCGCGCGGCCCGCGTCGCCCCGGAATACGGCGGCGGCTCCATGACGGCCCTGCCCATCATCGAAACACAGGCCGGCGACGTCTCGGCCTATATTCCGACGAACGTCATTTCCATCACGGACGGCCAGATCTATCTGGAGTCCGAGCTGTTCCACTCCGGCATCCGCCCGGCCATCAACCCCGGCATCTCCGTGTCACGTGTCGGCGGCAGCGCCCAGATCAAGGCCATGAAGAAGGTCGCCGGTACCCTGAAGCTGACGTACTCACAGTACCGCGAGCTGCAGTCCTTCGCACAGTTCGGCTCGGACCTCGATGCCGACACGAAGACGCGCCTTGCTCAGGGCGAGCGCGTCGTTGAGGTGCTCAAGCAGGACCGCAGCTCCCCGCTGGACGTCGCCCTGCAGGTCAGCATTCTCTACGCTGTCGTGCACAACATGCTCATGGACGTCCCCGTCGAGCGCATTTCCGCCTTTGAGAACGCGCTGTTTGACCATCTGACCGTGCAGCATCCCGAAATTCTCGAGGACATCCGCAAGACCGGCGAGCTTCGGCCGGAAAACGAGGCCGCGCTGCGCGCCGCCATCGAATCCTGCCGCGCGCCGTTCACGGCCTAAGGAGCGCTGCCTATGGCTTCCATGAAGGATATCAAGACGCGCATTCGCAGCGTCGAGAGCACCCAGCAGATCACCCGCGCCATGGAGCTCGTCGCCACGTCCAAGCTGCGTCATGCGCGCGAGCGGGTCGAGCGCTCCCGCCCCTTCCACGAGGTGCTGGGTGAAGCCATCGCGGGCATTCAGGCCGGGCTGAAGGAAACGCCGTCCGTCTATTCCGAGGTGCGCCCCGTGAAGAAGACCTGCTTCGTCGTCATCGGCGGCGACCGCGGTCTGGCAGGCGGCTACAACGCCAACCTGCACCGGCTCGTGCTCTCGCTGGCAGGCAGCGAGCCCTACTGCGTGCTGCCCATCGGCAAAAAGCCGCTCGAGCAGTTCACCCGCAGCGGTGCGGAGCTCGTCAGCACCTATTTCGGCCTTGCCGCCTCCGTCGGCATCGGCGACTGCATGCAGATCGCCCGCCTGCTGTGCGACGGCTTTGCAGCCGGGCGCTATGACCGCGTGACCGTCGTCTATACGGAGTTTCGCTCCATGCTCTCGCAGGTCCCCGCCTCTGCCGACGTTCTGCCGCTGCAGCTCACGGGCGATGCAAAGTACCAGAGCGCGACCGTCGAGGACGACCCTGCCGCCCTGGTTGCGGCCATCGTGCCGCAGTATGTCTCCGGCGTGCTGTATTCCGCCCTCTGTGAGGCCTCTGCCTCCGAGCACGGCGCGCGCCGCACGGCCATGAACGCCGCCAATAAAAACGCCGGTGAGCTCATCGACTCGCTGGTCCTCAAATACAACCGCGCGCGGCAGGCAGCCGTCACGCAGGAGATCACAGAAATCGTTTCCGGCGCCGAGGCGCTGTAACGGAAAGGAGTCAACCGAATGCAGGAAAAGAACATTGGTTCCGTCGTGCAGATCATCGGCCCGGTGCTGGACATCCGCTTCCCGGCCGGTCACCTGCCCGACCTGCTCAACGCCATCGAGATCGAGCGCGACGGCGGCAAGCTTGTCTGCGAGGTCGCCCAGCAGCTCGGCGACGATGTGGTCCGCTGCATCGCCATGAGCTCGACGGACGGCATGGTGCGCGGCATGGAGGCCGTAGACACCGGCTCGCCCATCAAGGTCCCCGTCGGCAACGAGACGCTCGGCCGCGTCTTCAATCTGCTTGGCCGCGCCATCGATAATAAGCCCCAGCCCGTCACCTGTGAGAAGTGGAGCATCCACCGCGACCCGCCCGCCTATGACGAGCAGCAGACCTCCACGGAGATCCTTGAGACCGGCATCAAGGTCGTCGACCTGATCGCCCCCTATGCCAAGGGCGGCAAGATCGGTCTGTTCGGCGGCGCTGGCGTCGGCAAGACGGTCCTCATCATGGAGCTCATCAATAACGTCGCCAAGCAGCACGGCGGCATCTCCGTCTTCGCGGGTGTCGGCGAGCGCACCCGCGAGGGCAACGACCTCTATAACGAGATGCAGCAGTCCGGCGTTATCAACAAGACCGCCCTCGTCTACGGTCAGATGAACGAACCGCCCGGAGCCAGAATGCGCGTGGCGCTGTCCGGCCTGACCATGGCCGAGTACTTCCGCGACCGCGAGGGGCAGGACGTTCTGCTCTTCATCGACAACATCTACCGCTTCACGCAGGCAGGCTCCGAGGTCTCGGCCCTGCTTGGCAGAATGCCCTCCGCCGTGGGCTACCAGCCGACGCTGGCCACGGAAATGGGCGCGCTGCAGGAGCGCATCACCTCCACAAAGAAGGGCTCCATCACGTCCGTGCAGGCCGTTTATGTCCCTGCCGACGACCTGACGGACCCGGCCCCGGCCACGACGTTCGCCCATCTGGACGCAACGACCGTTCTGGACCGCGGCATCGCCTCGCTTGGCATCTACCCTGCCGTCGATCCGCTGGAGTCCACGTCCCGTATCCTGACGCCGGACGTGGTCGGTCTGGAGCACTACGAGGTTGCCCGCGAGACGCAGCGCATTCTGCAGCGCTATAAGGAGCTGCAGGACATCATCGCCATCATGGGCATGGACGAGCTGTCCGAGGAGGACAAGCTGACCGTCAGCCGCGCCCGCAAGATCCAGCGCTTCCTGTCCCAGCCGTTCTCCGTTGCCGAGCAGTTCACCGGTATGCAGGGCAAGTACGTTCCCATCAAGGAGACGGTCCGCGGCTTCAAGGAAATCCTGGAGGGCAAGCATGACGATCTGCCCGAGTCCGCGTTCCTGTTTGTCGGCACGATCGACGAGGCCGTTGAGAAGGCGAAGCAGGGGGCTGCAAAATGAGCAGCTTCCATCTGCAGATCGTCACGCCGGACGGCAGCTTCTTTGACGGAGAGGCCAATTCCGTCGTTGTCCGCACGACCGGCGGCTATGTGAGCATCTATCCCCACCACACGGACTATATCGCCGCGCTGGACATCGGCCGCGTCGTCGTCACGAAGGACGGCGAGCCGCGGCATGCAGCCTGCGGCGGCGGCTTTCTCAGCGTGGAGAAGGGCGAGGTACGTCTCGTCGCCACCACGTTCGAATATGCCGATGAGATCGACGTTGCCCGTGCCGAGGCCGCAAAGGCCCGCGCTGAGGCTCGCATCGCAGCGGCCACGGAGGAGCGCGACATCAAGCTGGCCCGCGCCAAGCTCAGCCGCGCCCTGAACCGGCTGCATATTGCAGGAAAATGACCACAAAAAGGCCTGCTGCAGAACTTACGCTGCAGCAGGTCTTTTTTGCACCCTTCCGGCCACGTTCCGCCTTGACATTCTCCGACCGATTGTGTAAAATTATTATGAACAGGATATGCCCTGTCATTCCTGAATCTGTTTGAATCGAGGTAATTTCCATGTCCATGATCCAGTGCCCGAACTGCAAAAGCATGGTCGACAACAGCGGCGCATTCTGTCCGAACTGCGGCACTCCCATTGCGGCTGCCCCTGAGACTCCCGTTCAGCCCGTGCAGGCGCAGCCTTCCCAGCCCGTCTATGTTGCAGCGCCCGTTCCCGAAAAGCGCGGTGCGCACGGCTGCAGCATCGCCGGCTTCGTCTGCGGTCTGCTTGGCCTGATCTTTTGCTGGACCTACATCGGCCTGCTGGCCATTCCCGGCCTCATCCTCAGCATCGTCGGCATGTCCCAGAAGAACCGCAGCAAGGGTCTCGGCATTGCCGGTCTGATCCTGAGTGCCATCGCCCTGTGCATCTGGCTCATCGTGCTGGCGGCCATCGGCATCGCCGTGCTCTAAGCCCTGGAAAGAGAGGAATCTGTTATGAGATCATTCTGTGCCAACTGCGGCGCCCCCGTCGAGGAAGGCGCTGCGTTCTGCGGCAGCTGCGGCGCACCTGTTCAGAACGCCGTGGAGCCCATGCAGCCCGCCATCCCTGTGGAGCCGCCCGTCGCTCCCGTCGAATCCCAGCCTTCCGCACCGGTCGAGTCTGCCGCTCCCGCGCAGGCCCCGGTATACCCCGTCTACCAGCAGCCGGTCTACGTCCAGCCTGTCTCCCCGCTGAAGGGCAGCAACGGTGTCGGCGTGGCCTCGTTCGTCATGAGCATGGTCTCGCTCGTCGCCACGATCGCCGTGATTGCCATCATTTCCAGCATCATGGATTCGGTCAGCTCCTTCTATTTCAGCTTCAGCGAGCTCCAGACGCTGTGCACCAGCGGCATCGTGCTGGCCATTCTCGCACTGCTCGTGTCCATCGTCGGCCTCATCCTCGGCATCGTCGGCGTCGCCCGCCGCAATGTTAAGAAGGGTCTTGCGCTGACCGGTCTCATCATCAACGGCGTGGAGCTGCTTGCCGACTTCGTCGTGATCGCCATGATCGCCGCCATCATCAACGAGCTCTTCTGAGCGCGTTTCCCGGCACATATTCCGCGCGGCTCGGCTCCGGGCCGCGCGGTTTTTATTTGGAAAGGAAAAACGTCATGGATCAAAATCTTCGGCTTCTCTTTACGGAAATGCTCCGCCGGACCGGCCGCTGCCGCGCGCTGTACGACGGGCTGGAGGGCATGCTGCTGCAAACGGGCGGAAACGGCCTTTTCTGCGGCATTCCGGATGCGGACGCCCTGCTGCGCGTACTGCGGGGCGTGACCGTTCCGAAGGACGCGGGCTTCACCGTCTTCTCGCACGAGGCCGCCGACGCCGTGCAGCGCGAATTCGGCCTGCACGATCAGGAGGCCTATGAGACGCTGCTGTACCTGCAGCCGTCGCCGCCCGAGGTTCCGGCCTGCTCCATCC
The DNA here is from genome assembly GCF_040096185.1 of Faecousia intestinalis. NCBI lineage: Bacteria > Bacillati > Bacillota > Clostridia > Eubacteriales > Oscillospiraceae > Faecousia > Faecousia intestinalis. Next base: position 15,481 of record NZ_JBBMFF010000220.1, read on the forward strand.
GCCCGCTGAAGGCGGAAGACACCGCGGAGGCGGCGCGCTACTATCATCTGTTTGACGATCCCCTGCCCTATCTGCACGGCCGCGCGGAGGCCGGAGCGCTGTGGGGCCATTTCACCGCCGAAGGGCGGCTGGCAGGCTTCCTCGGCATCCATTCCGAGGGCAGCATGGGTATGCTCGAGGTCGTGCCGGAGTTCCGCCGCCACGGCATCGCGCAGGCGCTGGAGGCAGCGCTCATCCGGCTCCATCTGGAGCGCGGCTGGCTGCCGTACTGCTTCGTTGCGCCGGATAACGTGCCGTCCCTCTCGCTGCAGGCCAAGCTCGGGCTGACGAACATCCACATCCCGGCCATCTGGTTATTCTAAGGAAATGAAAACGGGAGGAGCCGCGGATTTGGCTCCTCCCATTTATAATATCACGCGCCAGGCCTCGGCCAGCCGCTGCAGCGACCATGCCGCATTGGCCGGGCTCGTCGACGGCAGGACGACGGCCGGGCGGCCGAGCAGCGGCTCGTTATAACGGCGGTAGTATTTCAGCGACGTGTTCCCGTTGCAGAAAATGCGTTCGATCGGCGCATGCTCCGTGATGGCGCGCAGGTCGTTCGGCACAACGTCGCGGATGCTGCTGTCGGACGAGCCGGTGATGGTGCACTGCCCAATGGAGTCCCACAGCGCAAAATGGTGGCGCAGGGCAAGCGCGCGCTTCTCCTCCACGGTCTGCGGCGCCGGCTCGCCGGTCAGCAGGGCGAGCAGCGGCCAGAAGCGGTTCTGCGGATGGCCATAGAAAAACATAGCCTCCCGCGACTTGATCGACGGGAATGAGCCGAGAATAAGCACGCGGGACTCCGCGTCAAACAGCGGGGGGATGGGATGCACCTGCGGCATGGGCGTCTGCGGCATGAGATCAGCCTCCTGGTCTAAGAAAACACTGATTAAAACAGCGCTTCCCCTAAAAGCTGCCCTCATTGTAGCCCGCGCCGCCCCGATTGTCAAGCGTCCGGCGCAGTACGCGCCGCAGCCAGCTGCCGTCCTGCTGCGTCAGGGCCTGCAGCAGCACAAAGGCCGCGAGCAAAACCGTCAGGAACCAGCCGCCGCGGCACATAAGCCGCATGATCTGTCCGCCCGCCGCCGGGAACGGAAGCGTCAGCAGCAGGGCAAGGCCGAGGCTCAGCAGCGGCAGAGCAAAATCCGCCGTGCGCGGCCGGTGCTCCGTCACAACGAGCAGCCGCCGGATGCTCAAATACAGATTGATGGCATGCGTCACGGCAAACACCGCCACATAGCCCGCAACGCCATGGCGCGGCAGCAGGACATAGAGGAATACGACGTCCAGAACGGATGTCAGCGTGTTATAGCGCACGCAGCTCAGCTGCTCGGCGAGGCCCTTGAGCATGCCGTCGACAATGGCATCGAGATAGAGCATCAGCACCATCGGCGCAAAAATGCGCAGGTAGCGCCCCGCATCCGCGCTGTGATAGACACACTGGCCCAGCTCCTCCGCGCAGACGAAGAAGAAGCCCGCCACGGCTGCGGCAAACAGTATGGTCATGCGGATGCACTTCCCGCTCAGGTCACGCACACGCAGGCCGCGCCCCATGGCCCGGCAGCGTGAAAGCTCCGGCACCAGCAGATCGGAGACGGAATAGAGGATGGCCGCCGGGAACATCAGGATCGGGAACACCATACCGTGGATCGTCCCATAGCCCGCCATAGCCTCCTCCGTCGAGCCGCCGTAGCGCGCAAGGCCGATGGGGATGAGCAGCTGCTCGGCCGTGTTCAGCCCGGCGCGCAGGGCGTCGTTCAGCGCCAGCGGGACGCTCAGGCGCAGCAGGCGCTTTCGCATCGGGATATGCTCGCGCGGGACCTGCCGCATGTCGCGCCGGTAGCGCAGATACAGCAGTGTGAAGTCAAAAATACACCCGGCGGAGCTGCCGAACGTGATGGCGCAGCACGCCCGCGCCAGATCGTCCCCGGCCCAGAGGTACAGCAGGGTGACCGTCAGCCCGACGGACACCAGCCGCTCCGCGATCTCGATGCCGACGAGCTGGCGGATGCGGGAGCAGGCCGTGTAATACCCCGTCATGATCCCGCACAGGCAGGAAAACGGCAGCAGCAGGCCCATGACCCGCAGACTCGGCCCAGCGCGCAGGTCGCGCAGCCACTCCATTGCGAAAAAGTCCGACAGGAAGAACAGTGCCGCGCCGGAGACGGCGCTCACGAGGATGCCGTATTGCAGGCAGGCGCGCATGGCCGCGCGCACACCGCTCAAGCGCCGGTGGCCGAATTCCTCCGCCGCCAGATACATGGCCGTTACGCGTACCCCGGCCGTCCCGGCCAGCATGGCAAAAACGCCGATGGTCGAGATGAGCTGCATCAAGCCCAGCCCCGCCGCGCCGATGCGCACGGAGAGGAAGACCTGAAATGCGATGGAGATGAGCCGCAGCAGCAGGTTCGCCGCTGTTAAAAGCAGCGCGCCGCCCAGAATGGAGTCGTTCCGCTCCATGCCCTCACCTCCCCTGTCCAATATATCAAAACTCCCCCGGAAACATGCCTGTTTCCGGGGGATCAGATCGGTTATCATGGAAGCGTTGCAGGGTCGGGACATGCCCCGACCGGCGCGGAACTCACGAACGGCAAAGGCCATCGTTAAAACGGTAAACGCACCCGAATTGTCATTCCGAGGAGCGAAGCGACGTGGGAATCTCGCAGTACCCGGCCGGATC
>NZ_JBBMFF010000221.1:0-30917 GCF_040096185.1 Faecousia intestinalis
TTTGGCTAGCCCTTCCCGCTACCGGGCGGACTCGGGACTTTCACCCTATAGAACGTGCGCTCACCGGGCGCACATAAAGCAGCCGCAGGCCCGTTACCGGACCTGCGGCCTCTTTTCGTCAAAAACGCCGCTGCAGGCCTTCTGCAGCGGCGTTTGGTTATTCAGCAGTAAAAATCGCGGATCTTCTTGGCGCGGCTCGGGTGACGCAGCTTTCGGATCGCCTTGTTCTCGATCTGGCGGATGCGCTCGCGCGTGACGCCGAAGATCTGGCCGACCTCCTCGAGCGTGTGCGTCTTGCCGTCGTACATGCCGAAGCGCAGGCGCAGGACGTCTGCCTCACGCTCTGTCAGCGTGTTGAGGATCTCGCTGAGCGCCTCGGCCAGCAGCGTGTTGCTCGTGGCATCCGCCGGGCCCGGCGTGTTGTCATCCTCAACGAAGGAGCCGATGGTCGTATCCTCCTCGTCGCCGACCGGCGTATCGAGCGACAGCGTGTCCGCCGCCGTGCGGTTTGCCTCGATGATCTTCTCGATAGGGAGGTTCAACTCCTCGGCGATCTCCTCGAGCGTCGGCTCGCGGCCGAGCTCCTGCACGAGCTTGCGGTTGCAGCGCGTTGCCTTGTTGATGACCTCCACCATATGCACCGGAACGCGGATCGTTCTTGCCTGATCGGCAATGGCGCGCGTGATCGCCTGCCGGATCCACCAGGTCGCATATGTAGAGAATTTGTTTCCCTTTGTATAGTCGAACTTGTCCACCGCGCGGATCAGGCCCGTGTTGCCCTCCTGAATGAGGTCGAGGATATGCAGGCCGCGGCCGGAATACTTCTTCGCAATGGAGACGACAAGGCGCAGGTTCGCCTCGGTCAGCTTGTTCTTGGCCTCCTGATCGCCCTCGGCGACGCGGCGGGCAAGATCCTGCTCCTCCTCAGCGGAGAGCAGTGGCACCTGGCTGATCTCCTTCAGGTACATGCGGACGGGATCGTCCAGATTATATTCTGCTGCCAGCTCGACCGGATCGACCAGCGATTCTTCCTCATCCAGGTCCGCGCCGGTCATGTCGAGGTCGTCCAGCAGGCCCTGCATCGGGTCGGAATCGTTCTCGGTGTCCCCGCTCACGATCTGAATGCCGATGGATTCAAACGTGTCGTAGACCTGTTCGATCTTATCCACGGAAAGATCCATTTTTTCCAGCGCGGCCATCAGCTCCGAGGAGCTGAGCATGCCATCGCGGCGGCCCTTGCTGATGAGCGCGTTCAGAGGAGCCATCAGTTCCTCTGTCGATTTTCCGTTTTTCTTCGAGGTAGCCATAGCGCACTTCCTTGCAGCTTGATAAGATGCGCTCTTTCGGGCGCATCGGAACTCATTATACCGCGTTTTCTGCGTCAAAGCAAGAGTTTTTCAGAATTTTTATCGAAAAAACGCAGAAATATTCCCGTTCTGCCGCAGCCCGCAGCGCATGGCCTTTTCCGTCCGGCTATTTCACAGGATTCCCGGTTCGATCTCACAATATACCCGTCTGCTCGTCTTTTTCTGCGGGCTCCGGATCGGGCAGGACGCCATGGTTAATGAGCTCGCAGCGGTTGATGGGCGTGCCGAGCGCGTAGAATTTTTCCTCGTAGCCCGTCATGATGCCGACGGGGCCGTTCTCGTGCAGATTGCGAGTCAGGTTGCAGATCTCCAGCCCGCAGGCCTCAAATTCGCCGAGCGACCACTCAAACAGCGGCGCATTGTCCGTCTTGAAGTGGATCTCCCCGTTCAGGCGCAGCACGCGCTGGTAGCTCTTCAGGAAGGTGTGGAACGTCAGGCGGCGCTTGGCGTTCTTTTTACGCGGCCACGGGTCGCAGAAGTTCAGGTAGATCAGGTCCACCTCGCCCGGCGCGAAGTACTCCTCCAGTTTGGCGGCATCGATGCTCAGGAAATAGACGTTTTTCAGTCCCATGGAAAGGGCCTTCTCCATCGCCAGCACCAGTGCCTCCTGCACGCGCTCCACGGCGACGAACAGAACGTCCGGCTCCAGCGCAGCCGTCTCGACCGTGAACTTTCCCTTGCCGCAGCCGATCTCCAGCCGCAGCTCGCGCGCCTGAGGCATCAGCGAGCGCCAGTTGCCGCGCAGATAAGCCGCGTCCTCCAGCCATACCGACCGGCAGGCCTCCATCCGCGGCGCAAGATTCTGTCTTTTTCTCATTCTCATGGTGATTCTCTCCCGGATCCATTCTCGTTTTCCTGCATTATACCAGATTTTCGCACGCCCGTAAAGGGAATTGTGATCTCAGCCGTAGAAAAGCTTGCATTTCTCCCCCGTCCCGTGTATAATATTAGGGCAATATCCCCGGGCGTAGCTCAGTTTGGTAGAGCGCTAGCTTTGGGAGTGCCGTGGCGGTATCCGGGACGGGACAGGGAAAAACGCCGCAAAGCCTTGTGACGCCTGCGTTTGCGAGATTTCCACCGATTGCCGAAAACGGTGCAAAAGCGGCTTTGACCACAGGAATGACCACAGACAGAAAAATCTTTGATTTTCTCCCCCGCCGTGATATAATGGCAGAAATTGAATATCCGGGTATAGCGAAGTTGGTATCGCGCCTGGTTTGGGACCAGGAGACCGTGCGTTCGAGCCGCACTACTCGGACCAAAATCCCTCTGAAATCAGCGATTTCAGAGGGATTTTTCTTATTCTTTGTCTATTGCGGCGCAAGTGGTGAGCTTGTCATTCTCAATATATTTTTCGTCAAGTTTAGACTCGTTGTTGTAATTTTTGCCGTATTGTACTATAATAAATGCGGTAATATCGGGGAAGGAGCATGGTATGAAAGAAAACAAATACCTAAAATGGTTGCTGATTATTCAATCTTTTTTACCTCTCTTTTTGCTTATACTAATTAGATGTTTTTGCTTGAACAATTTTAAACTGGTTTCTCAGTTTTTTATAAGGCTATTTCAAAAAGATTTTGGAGTTATCTTAATAGCGTTAAACCACCCCGATTTGTTTTCGGTAATCTTGCTGTGTCTAAGCGTTATCATGCTTATTATCGGCATAATGATTTACGTTCTATTTAACAAAATTCAAAAATTTGGGTTTTGTGAAGAGCATGAGAATATAGCTGTAGATGCTGATGTGACCGAGAACAGTGTTGCTTTTTTTGTAACATATATCACACCTTTAGTTTTGGACGATATAGGAAAGAAAAGAGGTTTTCTTAGTTTCGCAGCGATTTCTATAATGCTCATATTACTTATGCGAAACACTAATTTATATTATCAAAATCCTTTTCTAACAATTCTGGGATATAAAAGTTTTAACTTTCACTTTCCGAGCGATGAAAATAGCGTATACATTGGAATAACAAGAGGAGACTTCGACGCCGAAAAAATCATCAAACGAAAGCGAATCTCAGATAATGTCTATTTAGTATATAACAAGAATTAGGTGGTGAAAACGAATGTCGACAACTCTTCAGACCAACGAATTAACTTTGCGGACATCCATTATCCAGAAGATTAATCTGATTTTCAATGATGAAGAATATACCTTTGAAGCTTTTATCTGATGAAAGGTAATCATATTCTAAAGAAATTTGTCCTTTATGAGGGAGTACCTCAAAGGAGAAATGATACATCTGTGAATTTTAAGAAAAAACTCCAACTGTCTATCGCTGAATCAATTAGGCGTAAATTTGCAGATGAGTCCGCTGAGTATGACCATGTCGACAATATTGCTAATAATCAAAACAAGTTCTATGTTATCCCTCAAACAACTGATTATTCACCTTTTGCTGCAGTCTGTACAACGATTCAAACCTATGATAGCTATCGAGTTACTGACCGCGAAAATGCTGAAGGTATTTTTTTCCGCTATCAACGCGGAGAACAGATAATTTGGGCTTACCAGTATTTTTGGCCTAATGCCATCCCCAACAGGAAGGGGTTAGCATTTCATGTCATTCCTCAAGATGATGTCTTTACAGAATTAAAAAAGCCTATTTTAGCAATTAGTCAAAAGGTTGATTTGCTGATTATTGACAACAATATCATCACAAATGACATTAATCTTCTCCAAACGCACTACGATTTCGAACATTATATTCGAGTTTCGGCGCGAAGTGTTGCGTCTGAAATTACAACACTTAGTTTAGTTTCAAACATGGATAAAGTAGCAGACTATATTTCGCGAAGCAAGCTGACTTATGCAAAAAAGATGTTACGCATTAAAAATTCCAAAGTGCTTACTAAAAGCAAGGAGGAATTATATCTTAAAATTACAACGCTTCCCCGATGGAGCGGAAAATTTGACTTGGATGTGGAAACCCATACTATCGTATTGAGAAATTACGGTCAGGTAGAAAACCTCATTGATTTGCTGGACGAGCGGTATACCAGGTCTGATGTAACCGATGAAGAATACGATACCAGTGCCAAAAAGTGGGTTGAACCTGCTTCTCAGTAACCTTGTTTGCTTAGGTCAAAATTATATCAAATTTGATATAACATTTTTGTATTAATCTGAAGATATCGAGTCAAAACTACCATCTCAACAACAGCAAACACCGGCATGGGGTGGATTCTTAATGCCCTATGTCGGTGTTTTCTTTACTTTTTGCACTTCTTCCCCCGCCCATCACCTTCGTCCAGATTTATCAACCGCTTTGAATCCACAATCTTTGCCTTCAGCTTCTCCTCGCACTCCTCGCAAGTATGTGCGTAGGCATCGTGGGCGTGTTTCTTGCCGTCGAGCCATTTGGAGGAATAGCGTCCCTCAAAGAGATGTTCGTTGATTTCAGTGACGTAGCTGGTGCCGGACTTGCGCTTCGGCCCACGTAGGGCTTGGAGTCGGTCATCCTCGGCTTTTCCGCCATGGCCGGGTCAGTTTCCTGCCCCGGTTGTGAAGCGTCCTCCTGCGGCGCTGCTTTGCCGGTGCAATGGTTGATGTTGGCAGTGATGGTGCGTTGCATGTCATCGGTAATGTGAGTGTAGACATCCAGCGCGATGAGGCAATCTTCCTTCACTGGGGACGAGAGAGTCCACATTCTTCTCTCTTATACTTCAACAGCACTTCCACCATGGTGGGCAGCAGGATGATTTTGCGGATGGAGTTCTCCGTCTCGAGCACGCTGGTTACATGACAAGAATGTAGTTAAGAGGCTGAAAATAGAAGAGAGCATTACTTCTATCTTAAAGTGCTTTAGTTGGATGGTAGTATCACATTTATCTTAGGACTACCAGTTCACCGCTATGACAGTATAGCAAATCATATTAGGAGGGATATATCATCTATGGGCCCAGGAAAAGCGTTCGAATTATTTGTTAAGCGTATCCTTATTCATATTGGATTTTCCGAAGTAGTATCTGACGGTTTGTATATCTATGATGGGGCTCCCGGTCAAATGATTCAGGGACTGGGTGAGGCCCATAATGCAGATGTATTACTGGAGCCGCCAGTCCAAACCCCCTTCTATTCAAAGACAAGACTTCTTATCGAGTGCAAAGATTATAGGAAAAAGATTAGCCTTAATGTAGTAAGGAGTGCTCTCGGTTTGCGAGAAGATATCAACAATTTCAATATTGTCGATATGGCCGAATTGGCAACTCGCCGCCGCCAAAATCGTCGAGCAAATCCACCGGTTTTTGATAGATATTCCTACCAAGTCGCAATTGCGGCATTAGCCGGATTTACGACGCAAGCGCAAGAGTTTGCTGCTACATATCGAATTCCCCTGATTGAATTCAACAAACTTCCGTTTTGGAGCGCTTTTTGTCAGGCAATCGGATATGATAATTTTAATTTCAATTCCAGAAGAGTTAATTTTGATATGATTGATACTGAAAATCAGTTACTTGAATTAGCAGATAGAATCGGTCAGCGTATGGCGGTGGCAATTACAAATTCTGGGCAAATGCTATTTTTGTACCATGTAACAGATGGACGCATCAATTTTAACGAATACTATTCGTTACATTGGGTGGATCCCCAAAAGCCTTGGATTTTAAGGTCTGGCCACGAAGAATATCTATTTCAGTTACCAGAAAGCATACTAAAAGAATGGTTAAATAAATCGACAGATGAGCTTGAAATGAAACGTGAGGCTATTAACTGTAAAGCCAATTTGCTTTCCAACATGGTAGTTTATTATACCGAGCATGGTCAACCAGTAATTAAGATGATATCTATTGATCGTTTCCAGTTGGAAGACGCGATCAAACGTCTAAGGTAAAAGCTCAGATTTTATATCGAATTATCCCCGACATAGGTACCAATGAATTGACACCCATGTCGGGGATAAGTTTACTTTCCAACCCGCTTGCCCTTCTTCTCCTCGGGCGGTCGCCCATCGTCCTCGCCCAGATTCTTCAGCCGCTGCGCTTCCGCAATCTCTGCCTTCATCTCTACGATCAGCACCTTCAGCTTCTCCTCACATTCCTCGCGCGTATGCGCATACACATTCCGCGCGTGTTTTTTGCCGTCGATCCATGTCGGGGAGTAGCGGCCTTCAAAGAGGTGGTCGTTGATCTCACTGACGCAGCCGGTACCGGATCTGCGCTTGCGGCCCACGTAGGGCTTGAAATCGGTCATACTCGGCTTTTCCGCCTGGGCCGGGGCAGTTTCCTGCCCCGGCTCTGAAGCGTCCTCCTGCGGCGCTGCTTTGCCGATGCCGCGGTCGATGTTGGCGGCGGCCGTGAGCCGCATGTCATCGGTAATGTGGGTGTAGATGTCCAGCGTGGTGGCCGCCGACACATGCCCCAGCATGGCGGAGAGCGTTTTCACATCCATGCCGTTCTCCAGTGCCAGCGTTGCGAAGGTGTGGCGCAGATCGTGAAAGCGTACATGTTTGCATCCTGCGTGCTCCAAGATGAACTGCAGTCTGCGGCGTACCACGCCGGGTGTAATGGGACAGTCCTCCTTGACAGGCGACGGGAACATCCAGCGGGAGTCCACCGTCTCTTTGTACTCCCGCAGCACTGCTACCACAGCAGGCGGCAGGACGATCTTGCGGACGGAGTTCTTCGTCTTGGGCGTGCTGATTTGAAGCTGGCCCCGCACATCGTAGACCTGCTTGTTCACATTCAGCACGCCGGTCTTGAAGTTGAGGTCATCCCACTGCAGCGCCATCAGCTCGCCCCGGCGCAGGCCGGTAGCCAAGTCCAGAAGGAACACTTCGTAGTAGCCCTCGAACTTTGCTTGGATAAGAAACCGTTGCAACTCCTCCCGCGTCAGCACCTGCATCTCCCGTGCCTTCTTCGGCGGCAGCTTGCAGCCGATGGCGGGGTTTACACGGATCAGTCCATCCTGCACCGCTTTCTCCAGCGCGGAGCGGCAGGTGGCGTGGCACATGCGCACCATTCGGTCGGACAGTCCTTCGCCGTACTTGTCGGTGAACCGCTTCCGGCCGCTTTTCTTGAGCCGACCGTAGAACTGCTGCAGGTCATTCTGTGTCAGCTTGTTCAGCGGGATGTCCCCGATCTCCGGGATGATGTGCAAGCGGATGCGGCTCTCATAGGTCTCCTGCGTGGTGGGCCGGATCTTGGGCTTGGAGTGATTCTCGTACCAGTATGTCAGCCAGTCCCCGAAGGGCATCTCAGACCGCACTTTTTCGGGCTTCAGCCCGCCGCATTCCTCCTTGAGCTTTTGGAGCTTCTCAACGCACTCCTTCTTCGTTTTAGCGAGAACATTTTTCGTCTTGGGATAGCCGTTATCATCGTAGCCGATGACGATGCGCCCCTCCCACCGACCGTCCTTGCGCTGTCTTACCGTTCCGTCTCCGGCTTTTCGCTTTCTTGCCACGGTTTCAACTCCTTTCCGAAGATGTCCTCCATGAAGCCGCCCACGATGCCAGAGGCTGTCTTCTGCATATCCGATGTAACATGGGTATAGGTGTCCAGCGTGAAGGACGCATTGGTGTGGCCCAGGATGCCCGACAGGGTTTTGGCATCTACGCCGCTGGTGAGGGCGTGGGTGGCGAAGGTGTGGCGCAGATCATGAAAGCGGATGCTGGGGAGTCCTGCCCGCTGGAGCAGCGTCTTCATATGGCGATAAGCCGCGTTGGGATCGACGGGATCTTCCGGCTTCACCGGATCCGGGAAGATCCATTGGCTGATGGCATCCGCCTTGCGCCGCCGTAGGATTTCGGTCACGCTGTGCGGCAGAATGATGGTACGCATACCTTGATTGGTCTTCGTCTCGCCGACGGTGTATTCGCCCTTCCGCTGGCTGTGGAGGGTTCGACATACCTTCAGCGTACCGGTATTCCCATCGAAGTCGCTCCACTGCAGACCGCAGATCTCGCCGCGGCGCAGGCCGGTCATCAGCTCCGTTTGGAAGAAGTCCCGCCACACCTCGTCCCGCTCCACCACCGCGAGAAAGACGTCCAGCTCCTCGCCGGTCAGGATGCGCTTGGGCTTGTAGTTGGGTTTGGGCGCCGTTGTACCTTCGGTGGGATTTCTGGGAATGACATGGGCCTGCACCGCGTCTTTCAGCGCGGCGTGGAGGGTGGTATGGATATGGCGAACCATGGAGTCCGAGAGCTGATGATCCATCTCGGGATGCTCGTGGATGCGCCCCTCCGTTTTCAGGCGGCGGTACATCCGCTGGATGTCCTGCTGAGAGATAAGCGAGATCTGCTTGTCACCCAACTGCGGCTTGATGTAGTATTCGATGTAGCGGCGGTAGCCCTCGAGGGTACCGGGCCGCACCGTGCCCGCCTTGTACTCTACGAGCCAGCGATCCAGCCACTCCCCCAGCGTCATGCGGCTGTCCTCGGTCAGCTCCACATCACGGTAGCACTCGATGTTCTGGTGGAGCTTGTCCAGCAGTGCCTTTTGCGTCTTGGCGTAGACATGACGGAACAGCGGCTCGCCGTTTTCCTTGTGGCCAATGACGATGCGGCCTTCCCAGCGTCCGTCCTCCCGCTTGCGTACCATGCCGTCACCGGCCGGTCTTCGTTTTGCCATGTATTTCACTTCCTTTGGATTCATTTTCTTTTTGCAACACAAACAACTACCACACTTTTGCGGAAATAGCTATTGCTTTTCTCAATTCTTTTTCTGCGTTTTGAAGTGCAAATTAGGTGTAAATTGGATCAAAATCGGGGCATGGGGCCGGTAGAGCGTCGGCGGAAACCCTTGAAAACACTGAGGAAACTGGAACTCGGAGCGTTCCACAGGGTACAAACTCCCGAAAGGAGCGTTCCTCTGTCCCCGGTCACAAACCCTTGAAAATGCCCGCACTGCGGGCATTTGTGGGACGGACCGGGGCGTTTACGACCCCGGTCCTTTCTCCTGCTTTTCTTTCGTCGGCGGCAAATCGGTCCGATTTTCGGTCATCCCGCCCGGTCAAGCATCCACGGCGCATCACCCCCTTCCGGGCAGAACACACTGCGGTAGGTACTGATGTCCGGCACCATGCCCTGCTCCAGCATGATCTCACTTTGCAGCAAGCGCACGCACAGCTCCGCATAGACACTTCGCATTTCATCTCTACACCGACGGGCAACGGTCTTTTGCTCATCGGTCAGATCACCGTAGTGTTCATCGCAGAGGAACAGGCGAAGCTCCTCTGCGTCGATGGGGTCGGCATGATCCTTGTTCCACGCCCACCGGATGTAGCGCACTGTGTCGTGTGTGCGCCGAAGGACCATCATCGGGTCATGGTCCACGATGAAGTTTGCAATCTGCTGCATCATGCGCTTTCTTCCTCCTTCTTCTTATTCTGCTGATTCAACTCGGCCAGCCGCTTCTCCGCCCTTGCCCGCTCCATGTCACGCTCCGCCTGAAGGAACTGCCGATGGTAGTTCAGCTCCAACGCTTCCTGAATGGGACGGATGGTGTAGATGAGACTTCCGTTGCGCACACGGCCATCCTTCGTTGTGACGGTGCTGGGTTCGGTACGGATGAGGCCCTTCTCCTCCAGACCGGCCACATACTTTCGCACAGTGTTTTCACTCAGCTGCACCGCCCGGCCGATGGTGCGGTAGCTGGGATGGCACTGGTAGGTCCTGCGATCTTCGCAGCGCAGGAGATAATTGTAGACGGCGATCTCATGAGAGCTGAGGCCGAGATTGAAGACTTCGTTTGGAACAAGGTAGTAGTGCTTGTTCGGATCCCGCTTGGGCCAGCGCTGGAACATCAGGCGTCACCTTCTGTCTGCGTGTCTACCCACTGACGGAACTTTTCTTTTGGCACCACGATGCGGCTGCCGATCCGCAGTGCTGGGAAGCCCGTTTCGTGCATGAGCTCGTAGGCGCTGGAGATGGACACGCCCAGCACCTGCGCCACCGTGTTCGCATTGAGGAACAGCGGCAGCTGATCGTAGTTGGTGAATGTGGATTCTTGCATTGGATTCCTCCTTTATAATTTTTTGTTGAGAGCTGCAAGCAAAAAGCTCCCACTGAAAAAGTGGGAGCAGTATCCTTATTGCAAATTTAGAACCTCATGATAGAATAGAAGCATCAGGAGGTGAGCCGATGCTACTGGTGAAATACAGGATCTACGAGCTGTCTGCCAGAGCCGTGATCAGTTACGGCAGAGAGCAGGACGGTGCATACACCTTCCGTCTCAGCGCCGCTGAGACAGAGAAATGCAAATCACTTTCCGCACCCCACGAGCAGGACGATAACGCACTGTTCTATCAGATCATGTGCGTGCTGCACGGCGATGCCTTCACCGGAAGATCCGGTGGGCAGCTGGTGACTGACCTCTCGGACATCATTTTCTATATGGACTTCTCCGGTATCTTCGACCGGAGCGGAGCCAGAAAGAAACACCTGATCCGGCAGGAAAAGGCCAAGGCCCTGTTCCGCCCCGAGGGCGTGAGCCTGGATTTTGGCCCCGGCCCGCATCGCTACCTCGCCTTTGAGCGTTCGGGCAGCATGAGCCGACAGGCACGGCTGTCCTTCATCCGGGAGGATTTTTATGATACCGTGCGCCGCCGCATCATGATGGATATGACCATCGGTGACTGCCAGCTCAGCAAGCTCTACGCCTACAACGGTCTGATGCTGTCCAGCGGTATCCGCATTGACGGCATCGGCATTGACCAGCCCCACCGGGTAGCGGTCGTTGACAATCCGGTACGAACGCCCCCACCCACAGAGGTGATCACAGTGGAGGACGACGGGACGCAGAACAGCACCCGCAAATATCACCGGGTGGAAACGATGGCCGATGTCGAGGTCACCTGCTTCGACGGCGAGGGCCTGATCTCCAAACAATATGCCCGGCTTGTTGACGAGAAGCTATGCGGGAAGAAAGTCCACACCTCGTTTCAGATCCGTATGCCATATGTGAAGGGTATGCTGCACGAGGTAGATTTCAAGGATTATCTTGACCGCAGCGGTGCGGACACCATCACCGATCTGTGGGGCGTGCAGCATCCGATTCAGAAGGTCGATATCATCCTTACCAAGAGTATGTTCAAGGGCTGCGGCTGGCTGACCGGAAGCGGTATGAGCTGGGAAGACTATTGGGTGGTGTTCCGCAAGTACCGCCACTCGCTGTACATCACGAATGTCAGCAAGGAAAAGCCGGAGAAAACGACAGAACTGAACTATCAGTTTTTGAATACGGTATCCCTCAAGGCGGATGAGTTCCGCCCCGCCGATCTGCCGGACGGCTGGGATCACAGCCCGGAGACGGACGAGCGAAATTGGCTCACCAAGCAGACGGAACTGGCGTATTACAGCTTCTGTGCCGACGAATCGTTTCGGCAGAATTATTTTCTGGAGAAGTTTGAGCGGGTCAGCTGGTGGGAACGGCATCAGGGCAAGGATCAGATCCTTGCCGCCGTGCTGAAAAAGAATCCTCGTTTCATCAACGAACCGATTTATGCCAAGCGGCTGGAGGCCGAAGCCGATAAAATCGCAGAGCAGTACGCCGTCGGCCGGCTGATCGTAGCAGGAGACAACCGTTATCTTTCCGGAGATCTGCTGGATTTTCTGAACTGCCTGCCTGTTACGAAAACCGGAACAAGTAAAAAAACGAATACCTTTATCAATTTTCGCTGGGGGCTGGAGTTGAACCATCAGAATTTCTTTGCTCCGGGCGCGGCTTACCAGTCCGGTCATGTCTGCACGCTGCTGCGCAATCCACACATTGCCCGGAATGAAGAAATGCAGCTTTATCCTCTTGAAGACAGTAAAAATCTACGCGATCAGTATCTCGGCCATCTGACGGATGTTGTTATGGTTGGCTACACTTCACTCGCCGCGGAGCGTTTGGGCGGTGCCGACTACGACGGCGATATGATCAAGACGATCAGCGATCCCATTTTGAACGAATGCGTGAAGCGAAACATCTATCACGATCCTCCGCGGCCGCGGAGCGTATTTTCCAGATCACACAACCTGCCGCTGCTGATGATCCCCACGGCCCAGCCACAGATCCGCAATGCCGATGACTGGGAGGCCCGCTTTGAAACGGTTCGCAGTACCTTCTCCTCCCGCGTCGGCCAGATCTGCAACGCCGCGCTGGACCGCAGCATCATTGCCTACAACGAAAACTCCGACGTCGAGGAGCGTGAGCGCTGCCGGGAGGAGACGGAGACATTGGCCATCCTCACCGGGCTGGAGATCGACTCGGCCAAGAGCGGCATCCGCCCGGATCTGGATGAGTACCTGATCCATAAGACCGTCAGGCGCAGCGACTTTCTCAAATATAAAACGCTGGTAGAAGAAATGGAGACCCGGCGTGCCTGGTATGAGCCTACCCATGCGGCCAAGGTGAAGGCGTTTTTCAAGAAGGTGGATTGGAGCAAGGTGGACTCCAACGTGGAGCGCCTGCCGTATCTGGCGCAGCAGTTGAAAAAGAACACGCCGCATATCAAGGCAAAGCCCGCCAAGGATGAGGAACTGTTTTCCTTTGCCCGGCAGCCGGACTGGAAGGAGCATCTGAATTCCGATAAGCTGGCGGCGGTGGATGCGCTGCTGCGGGATCTCGATGCCTGTCTTTCCCGCATCCGAGCCTGCCGCGTTCCAGTGAAGGAGAAAAAGCGGAAGAGCGATGTGGAGCGCATTCTGTATGCCAGAGGGCAGGAGGATGAATACGATCCCGACGAGCTGTACGCCCTGTTCGGCAACCTGCCGCCGGAAAGGGTGTCCGCTCTGCGGCAGGCCATGCGGGAGCAGGCCTGGCACCTCATGGACGAGGATGCACGGGAGCGCTTCCTGCGGGAATGGCTGCCGGAGCCGGAGTTCGAGGATGTCTTCGATCTGCTGACCGATTTCCGCTTCGGCGGCTATCGCATCCTCGGAGACATTGTCTGCGATATGGAGGACGAGAACACCGGCAGGGAGAAAAAGCAGCTGTTCCGCGAAAGCGACTCGAAAGCCTTCACCGCCATGATGAGAGCCTTCGCAGACAAGTCCGCCTCCCGGAGCTACCGTGATGCGGTGACGGCCAAGTGCCGGGAGCTGCTGACTACTATCGTAAGACCGACTTTGGCCGTGCGCTATGTGGTAGCCCTCGGCAGGCGTGACCTGCTATGGGATCTGCTGCCGGAGTATATCGAGAAAAATGTTCTGGAGGTGCAGGATGATTAACGAATGGGAGGAATTCTGCGCATATACCGGAACGGTTTCCTATACCGCCAGCAAGAAGAGCGACACGACCTGGCTGGGCCGGTTTACCTTTGCCACGATCCTGGAGTTTGAGGGGATGGCGCGGATTTTGACCATTCTGGCCCGCGGATATCTGTTCCACAGCAAGGACGGCGCGGTCGTTTCGGGAGATACGCATGACCGGATCGACTACGCCCGCCGTGCGCTCTGCGCCTGGTGCAGTGTGCCGGATGATGGAAAGCGTGTGCAGGGTAAGGAGTGGCAGTTCCAGACGGATTTTTCGGAGCTGCATACAGAGTTCCCGGAGCTGGTGGATGCGGATGGGGTCGGCTGGTTCCTCCGTCATGTGCTCCGCACGGCGGACTTCATGCTGGCGCGCCCGGAAAAGGTGCGCAGCACCTCGCTCAAATATGCGGAGGTCATTCGCTCGAAGTTTGCCGCCGCATGGCGAAGCAAGGTGATACAGTATCAGATCCCGATTTTCGCGCCCCAAACCAAGGGCGCCTGGACGCTGCGTTTTGATGATGTCCTTGCCGATGCGCTGGAGCTTGGCCCACTGCGCAAAGAGGGACCGGAGCTGCCGCCAGAGCTGACTGAGAAAGTGAAAGCGGCGCTTCCGAAGGAAATTCCATCCGAGGTTGTCTGCACTCTGATCCGCTATTACCTCACCAACCGGCAGGATGATAGCGAATGGGTCGTCCTGCCGGTGGCAAGCTTTGACGCCTACTTCGGGGACACCAGCTTCAGCAAGAAGTATCTGCCCAAAATCCCAGCGGAGATCGTGGAGCGGAGCAACGCCTTTGGCATCAGCCGGTATCGGGTCGCGGAAGAATGTCTTCCATAAATACGGACAGCGGGACAAGCTTTTACGGCCTGTCCCGCTGTATTTCCGTCTGGATATTGAAAGTATTTTCCTTGTCTATGGCGGTGCAGTCTTTGAGCTGCCGCGCAATAGCACTGACTATGAAATAATTACTATTGCATACAGATCTACTTTCCATTGTTAGTTATCTCTTTTATTAAATCGTCAAACGCCACCTGAGGATTACCATGTCGTATTTCACATTCCCAAATAATGATTACTTTCCACCCCAAAGCTCGGAGTTTCAAATAGTTCTCCTTGTCTCGTGATCTGTTATATTGAAATTTCTTTTCCCAAAATTCCGTATTGCTCTTTGGCGGCACAAACCATTTGCAGCCCTCATGTGCATGCCAAAAGCATCCGTTAACAAAAACTACTGTTTTGTATTTAGGAAGAACAATATCCGGTTTTCCAGGTAGATTAGCAACATTTTTTCTATAACGAAACCCTTGAGAAAACAGGTACTTCCGAACCGTTTCCTCCGGTTTTGTATCTTTGCTCGGAATATGCGACATGTTTTTACTCCGCGCTTCTTTTGATCTATTATCCATAATGATATTACCGAATGAATTATTCAATGCCGTTTTCTTTCAGTTTATTTAGGACAATATTTATTTCCTTGACTTGCTTGGGGTAAAGAGATGTGTAAACAAACTCACAGTATTTAACTGCATTATCAATAATACTCAAGTCTTTGCTGCTCAAAACATTTTGACTTTTTCCCTTTTCTGCGAGGCTTTTCCAATAGTCACTTCCCTTTCTGAATATTCCCAGTTCATCTTCAATCCCTGAGGCAATTCTTTGATCCTTTTTTGCTCGCACAGATTCTTCCTGTTTTTCCGCAGGAGTTATCAAGACACCATAACCGTCTTCGCTGAGCGTATAATTCTGCTTAGCAACATTTGTCCAACATTCTTCTCGCTTGCAATAGCTCTCGATATTCGCAGTAGGACGGTTCTCATCATACATAACATCAAATGCAATTTTTGAGATCGCAGCAATATCCTCATCAATACATGACGGAACTTCTTGCAAGTCCCAAATTAGCCTATAGTTTATTTGCTTATTTACTTTTTGGGCCACAAAAACAAGTTTTGCAAATGTATAAGCAATCAGCTGAGGGCGGTAGGCTCTGTTCTCCTGATACCAAACCTGATTAGAAACGATGTTTCCAATATGCTCAAACAGAATCTTCTTTCCAATCAGTTCCTTGTAAAACAGTTCGTTATATACGCTATTATCCTTGTCCCACTGCTTCACCATATTATTATGAAAATGTGCTGCATTGACCTCACCGCCCCATGAAACATAGTGTGGAAGTATATCTGCGGCATTCATATACTTGGCAAGATCTGCAAGCGTATACTTTTTTGACTTAGGGCGTACAAGTTTATAATCCTCGCGCTGGGCTTTTGTCATCTGCATAAGCGGTTGCTCATACTGTCCTCTCGTGCGTTCAAAGAACCAAAGCGTCTGCACGATTTGACCTTCAGCCGCTGGCGCATAAACTTTTCTTGAGTATTCTTCAACACGGACATAGAAAGGATGGCTGGAATTAAGATCTGCGGTCTTTACCTTGTTTTGGCTATTAGCATATGTTGCAATGCAGCGAATCAAATCAGGATCAGATTCTTTGAGCACTGTAAGTTTCATTTGGACATAGATACCAGAGAGATCTGCATTGTTCTTTATACTGGTTGCCGCTAAAGTAGCTGTAGTTTGACCTCCATTTATTATCTGCAAGTTGGTGAAGGCTGTGATTATTAGCTCGCCGTTCTTTCCGCGATCAACCTCTATTGCAGATGCTGTAGTAGAAATTCCATTATTGTATGTAAAAAATCTGGATTTTTGATTGAGAATTGTTCCACGTATGCCTTTATTAACCCCACCGTTAAATTTCAAAAATGATCTGACATTTGACTCAAGGAGCGAGGAACTATATTTTTTATAAATATCCGATAGAAATTTGCCGGGAACAATCGCAAGGTAGGAATCATACTGTTGGGTATCGATATCAGCTTTGATGCACGGAATACCATCGATTCCATAGTCTTCGCAGCAGATAACAATGTCTTCTTTCTTAAATCCAACCATTTTTGATCGGTAGATTTTCTCTATATCCAAGACATCTAACACAACTTCAACCGTGCGACCATTCCAAGATAATGGCTCGACAGAAAGTTTCTTAACGGTAGAACTTAGCTTATCTGTGCTTATTATAAATAGATGGATCTTCCCTATATAGTCGAAGTTTGCCTTAATGTTCCTCGCTAATTGAACAGCCGGATCCGACAGCTCTGCGTTTGCAAAATGTCCCTTCAGAGAATTTACGAGAAAATTAAGTAGAAGCCGACTTTTGGCCGAAATGAAAGTGTTTGTAATACTCTTGACTGCTCCGCTATTATAATCAGCATAAAGGAGGTTCAATGTGTTGGCCGGCAAATCCAGATAAGCAGCATCAATTCGCATGCTCTTCGAACCCCTGCTGTATTCATAGTAACATTGCTCCATGCCGCCAACCAATAAATAGTCATTCTGAAGAATATCGACGGCATTTTCAATAAACACTTCGATAGGATATCTTGAAGTGTTCACGGCTTGTGCATTAATATCTTCATTAATATAGCTTTCTCTGAATTCGTCGACCGAAATCATAGTTATTCCTCCGCAAACCGTTTAATGGCAGCTATTGAAATATCATAAGATATATTGCTTATTTCAGGGTAAGGAATTTCGTTGATAGTTATGCGCGGGAAGCCATCTATAACGCAATACACTTTTAGATCCTTCACATCAAACTTGGTTGAAAAGGCAGAATCTGAAATGGTAATTCCATATGACGCCACTTTTGAGCTAAAAATATTTTCAATTGCTTCATCTGATATAGACTGTAAAATACTTTCGAACAACTCTAAGATACTTGATTCCCCATTGGAAAATTCGCTTGCCATTCGTTCAACACGAATAACCGCAAGATGGCCCGGGACATCAGAAGACAATTGTGCTACAGAGCTGATATGTATATATGAAGAATTTGCACCGGCAGTTTTAACTTCATACCATTCTCTTCCTATTGCGTAGTCTTTGCTTAATGATTCTGGACCACTCCACGCTCGAACCGAAGCAGGAATGCCGTGTTTCTCGAACATATACTTCTTCATGAAATACAGTTCGCCAAACAATCCTTGTATTGTCTCAAAGGGGACATTTCCTGTCGGCTCATTTTTAAAGAGAGACTTCCAAATGATATATCGTATTTTTAGCCTATTAAGTGCATCGTGCTCGTCTGATGCCCCTTCAATCGCCTCCAGCAAATTCGAGCAAAACGAATAAAAAACGGGCTCAGCTTCTTTATTTAAGAGATCAAAGCATGTCCAATAAGTCCCACGGCACTCCTCTCCCTGCGTTACCCTCAATTGTCTTGTAGACTCCATTTTGGGCCCGCTGCATAATGACAGGATAGAAAGGCGCAAATGACCCTCGTCACTCAATCCATAAAAGACTCCAACCGGGGCATTTACCGGAATTTTCCTCTGATTTCCAAAGGACTGTTGCGATAATGAATTATAGTATTCTTCAAAATTAATCGTCATAGTCCTCTTCCCCTTCGCCATCATCATCAATTTCCATATTGGCATTGATTTCGTCGAGTTTTATACGGTTTGCCCGGTAGGTTACCATAACGCCGGATTCTTTTTTCGGAAATCCAATTGCGAATGCAAGGAGAGGTTCTCGGTTATTCCCAACATCCTGCTTAATTTGTGCTTTCAGTGCGGCAACTTTTTCCTGCTCATACAAAGACAGTTGTTTCTTCTCTGACGCAGTGTTATCACAGCTCAAATCAATCGGATATATTACGAGGATTGGATTTACTCTATATCTCAAATAGTCATTGGCCCCAAGTGATGTATACTGCTTGCCGTTTTTTGACTGAGCATTTTTTTCTTTAAGAATATGCTCGCGGTCACCCTCGGTAAGCCATAAACCGGCATTTAGGATCCCGGGTTCCATAACACGGTTATTCGATCCACCAATTCGAATGTATGTGTCTCCTGCATTCTTAACATGAAAACTACGGATTGCAGGTTTCAATTGCATATGCCCCACACTGAATGGGAGATTTGTTGAGTCACCTGTAGCAATCACAACATCCCATTCCTGAAAAACTTCGCTGTTTTCAATGTATGCTGAAAGCCCTTCTGTATCAAATTTTCGGTTCACATAGGAAATTTTCAAATTTCTTATAAATTCTGCCACATAAAATTTTGAAACTGAGCTCGCAATATATCGTCCATTTGTTTCTTTAATGTCGAGCTTAGCAGCAAAACTGTTAAAGGCATCCCTGTTATGACGATTAACTGCAGCATCTCGTAAGAGCTTAGAGGTGTCTGCATAAACGCCTCCATAATTAAGATGGTATTCAATCACTTCGGATGCTCTCATTTTGTTTCGTGCGGTAACAAGTAAAGTAGTATCCAGAGTATCTGGCGATTCCTTGACCATCAAGCCAAAGTCTTTGGGCTTTTTGTCTTGCCGCTCCATTTCTTCAAACTGCTGGCGCAAATCGTCGACTGCATCTAAAACAGCATCGAAACGGTCAATATTCTCCTGCGTTAAATATACACGGCACAAGTCTTCATATTTTGGACGATATCCAAACCAACGGCACATCTGCAATAATGTATCGTATGCTCCAGCATTTCTGCTATAATAGCTGATCATTAGTCCCTCTAATGTCAAGCCTCTGGAAAGAACCATCCCTCCGATTGCAATAACACGGGCACCGGTAGTATCGTAATCCTCATAGTCAAACCGTTTGCTTTTCCCTCCGTCTTTTACGCTCATTTTACCGTTTTTTGAGTTTATTACGACAACTGAAACTTGCTTTATCTCACTATAAAGTCCATTCTGGATTTGTTCCCAAGTGATAGGTAAATATCCTTTCGAATTATCCCCCTCTCTAATTGCAGTATAAAAACTATCTTTGGTAAAAAGATCAAAGATTGCTTTCATATTTTTATTTGCAATAAAACATTCAACAGGCCCACTACTCAACTGTTCAATTTCATTTGTCAGAATCTCTATGTAAGTTGAAACATACTCTTGAATTTGAGCTTGGACATCGTTGTATCGAGTAATGTTTATCATCATTGAGCGGTGCTTAATTTTTTGACCGCGTAAAGTACGGATTACATTGTTAATAAGGAAGCTATGGATTGCTTCTTTCATCGAGTCAGCCAATCCCAAATATTCCACATACTTGTCATGTATAACAGGAAGAAAATACGGCTCGTCCTCTTTAATTTCACGCAAGCACAGAGGCAATGTCTCTGAATTTCCGGGAAACACTACCCGTCCGCCCCAATATGTACTCGGAGCATTTAGCTGTACAATAAAATCTGATGGAAATAGGTCTAAGTTCGCAGGATCTTTGTCATCAGGGTTGATAAAAATGTTAGCAAACGGTGTTGCGGTGTAGCCAACATAAGAGGCTATTGGGAACTTATTAAATATAGCACGGATACACCTGTTAATTGCAGTTGGATCTTTCTCTGGTTTGTTTGTGTTCAGAGAAGCGTTATCTGCTTCGTCATCAATAATTAAAATACTTTTAGAATCCAGCCCCTGTTCGCTTAGCTCTGATTGCAGCCGTTCGCTCACGCTTTCTAATATGCTTTTATTCTTTTTTACTACCAGAACAACTGGCTTATTGTAATCTGCAATGGTGGCATTCAAATTCTTTTGTATAAATTTTGCGAAGTCATTATTCTGATTCGTAAACGGCACTGCATAATGCTCATGAGCGGAAAACCCAACTCCAATATACTCTATCAAATTTCCAATCGAATCACTTTTCGCGCCGATAACTCCCTTATCTGTTCTCTTCTGCGTTTGAACACGGAGAGAATTTGTCGTTCCGGCCAAAAGTACAACGATTTTGTATCCATAGTCGTAGGCTAAGTTAATAAGGCCGAGATAGTTGGCTGTTTTGCCGGATTGAACATCACCAACCACTAAGCCTCTCTTTTTATCCGCCTGAGATCTGGGATTTGCACAGTATGCCAGGACCTCCTCGCAGGAAGCTTCAATGTTGTCGATAGTCTTCCTATCAAATCCGTCTTGCCGCAAATAAAGCTTATATCTATCGAAAAAAGGCCGTGGTGTAGTGCCCTTCAATTTATAGAGCCAGTACTTCGACTGCCTGTCAGCCGCCAAAACATTCGGAGCGTATGTCTTAATGCCAACCTCAATTTCGTACAAATCTATAATGCTCTTTAATATATCATTATACTCCGATAATTGATTGACATCTTGTGTTCCTGCAGTAATGGGAAGAAGAAGCTGTGCTTGCTTTATCAAATCAGAATGTGTTTTCTTCTGTCCTTCGCAAAGGCTGTACAGCATATCAAATGTTTTTTTAACAAGGGCATTATATCTGTTTGTTGCATCAGTCATCACTCAAAACCCTCTTTCTAATTTCTTCTTTGTGTTTAAGTAAACGCTGATATGCTTCTGCCATAAACACATCTTCAAACATTTTCTTCCTTTTGCCGGGATCACAAAACGCAAGAATGGCTTCTATTTCTTGGATAAGTTGTTCATCTTCGTAATCAGCTCCTGAATTAATAATTGTTAATGCGTCCATGCTATCGTTCGTAATAGAGTATTTAGGGAGATAGCATTCGATTTGAGATAGCGCAATGTCTAACAATTTCTTTTCAGCCTGCCCAAGTGCTTCATTAAGCGCTACAATTGACGGTGTGTCTCGATTAATCTGATATCGAATTTTTCCATCGTGTTCATTTATTCGATCCCATACTTTAAACGCAACAGACTGCTCTTTGGTACCGGGAAATCTCGTGGTTCGTTTGCTTCGAATAACGGAATCATCGACAGCCATTTTTATCATGTCTTTTATCTTATCAGGAATTTTGGCTGACGACTTTTTTACATCCAGCATCCAAACAGAATCCAGTGCGGACGGAATATCTACTTGGATCCGGGCAAGTTTATTAAGCTCGCTTCGAATCCCCATATGCATCCAACTGCCCCATGAAATCAGCCTTCTATTACGATACAAATAGAATCCCTGTTCATCATAAATGCTCTTTGGATTGCCGAGCAGCGCCTTTTCTTCCGGGGTAAGCGTATTCGCAAACGGCAAAGTATACGGAATTACAGTGATTATAGCTCCGTCGACGTTTATCTCTGATTTGCGCCCAGTTTGCTGCCGTCCAATTGAATCCACCAAAAAGGGATCTCGCTTTTCAATACGCTTGCCATGATAATAAATTTGAATTGTCTTATAATAACGATGAAATACCAATTCTGTATGCTTCTTTGATTCTGCAACTAACCTTCTAAAACTATCTTCAAAGTTTTTCGCAAGATTCTCTATCTTGTCAAACTTAGTCCAAACTACTAATGTACCAGTCTCGTACTCTGCAAGATTATGTATTGAGGGAAGTGCATTAATCTCTTCAGAGTTTAATACTTTTAAAAGCAACCGGTTTTCTTTATCAATAACATCTAAATCAAATGACATTGCACGGATTTTTCCAAACTTCTTGCTCGCAACTGTAAATTCTCTACATTGAGAAAGCGACGCAGATTTTAGGCCGAGGCCAAATCGCCCTAATTCTTGCTCACATTCAGCTTTTCCAGAACGGTCAGAACCTGGAAGCATTGCATTGTCGAGTTCTTTTGCGGACATTCCGCAGCCATTGTCCAAAACGCAAAAGTAAGGATCGGATAAGGGATCAGAGAAAATGTTTATCTCACTGGCATTGGCTGAAATACTGTTGTCAATTATATCAGCAACTGCAGATGAAAAGCTGTATCCAATTGCCCGCAGCCCAGTCATTAATGCTTTTGCAGGAAATTGCCGTTCAACCAAATCACTCATAAGGCCCTCTCTTGTCTCTTGATCTAATTAATCTTCTTCTGCCTCTTTTTTCATGTAAGTGTCCCCAAACATAGCCTCAAAAATCGCTTGTAGAACATTCACAACTATAGAATTCCCGATAAGCTTATTTAATTTTCTGTAGCTAAAATTTAGAGACGAAGCTTTGACATACTCTTTTTCAGTAAACCCCATTAGCAAGAATGCCTCTCGCATTGTTAATCTGCGATATGTATCACCCTTTGGCCCGTTGTACTTAAATAAGGCCGCAGTGTGTGTACGATCCATGTTACATGTAATTGTCCGGACAATCATGTGATTTGAGATTGTCTTGCCGTTAATATCCCACATTACGTCCCTTGAGGGCGTCTTATTCAGCTGTGCAATGTCGGCTTCAAGTTTATATATTGGATTTTTATAGTTACTTTTAATGAATTTGCGGATTTTAAATTTCCTTTCCCTTTTTTCTGCTTCAATCTTATTTACAACATCGAGAGAATCTCCTAAGTGGCTTATAATAAATGCGCGTTCTCTATCTTGTGGCACACCGAAATCTAAAGAATTCAGTATCATACATTTTGTGTTGGCGTATCCCATTGATTCCAGGAAATCTAACCATTGATTCAAATCTTTAATATGTTTGTCTGCCTTTATTGTCTTGACATTTTCGAGTAAAAGGTATTCCGGAAGGTGATCAAGATCTTTCAGTTCCGTCAAGATTCTTTCAATTTCCCATAAGAGCCCTGATCTGGTGCCGGATCCTTTTTTCATTCCCTTTCCGAGGCCGCCGGTAGACAGATCTTGGCACGGGAAACTATATACGAGCAAGTCAATCTCCGGTAAGTCTGCTCCTTTAATGTCAGTTATTGATCCAAAGTTATTTGCCTGCTTATTTGCTCGATATAAATCTCTGCGTTGATCTTCCGTAAGCCGTTTAATGTTGGTCGGTTTAACAGAGGTTGCGCTAAATGTAAACTTGGAGAGATACTCATCGATTGTCTGAATGTCCGTAGGCATTTCGACTTCAACATTATCGCAGTGAATTGCGGCATAGCATTCGATTGCGTCAATAAACCACTCGCTAATCCCGACAATTTTGTAATTGATACCCATACGATCAAGTGCAGAAGCTTGTGCACCTATTCCTGCAAAGGCTTCAAACACTCTTAATGTGTGATTGTCTTTATTTTCTTTGTCCATTTTATATACACACTCTCGATCATCCCGTTCATTTATAACGGTACCATATTAGTTGCTCGCAAATCAGGCATTATCGTGTAATTTCTACTACATCTCCAATATCGCAATCTAATACCATGCAAATACGAACAAGAACATCCATAGCAACAAACTCATTTTTATTGAGTTTAGTAAAGGTTGAAGGTGAAATATTGGCAGCTTTGCGCAGTTGAGGTTTGGATATATTTTTCTCAATCAACAAAATCCAGAGTTTCTTGTAATCTACCGGCATCTTTACACCTCTAATTCTTTCTTGTGACATACAGCCATAGATAGTGTATCATTATTCGACGGTTTTTTCAAGCGAACATTTTGAGAAGTCAGCATTTTATACAGCGATTTCAGAACAAAACCGCTACAGTTGAAGTTCCAAATATTCTGAGCTACAATGCAAACACCTTTCGGAAAAATAAATGAACGGAGGACAATGATGAACTATACCGCACCCCAATTTCAAAACTATGAATCAATCACCGTTGATGAGCTGAAGGATCAAACTAACAGTCTACTGAATCTGGTAACGGAAGAACAGTGGCCGCTGCGCGTATTCATGAATAATGGCAAGGAGTTTCTGATGTTCCCTCAGGACCTGCTCGCATCGATCTGCGACTCTGACTTTCGTTTGATCCTGCTGTCGGCAATGCGGTATGCGATGGGCAAAAACACATGTATGCCTGTGGTGGTTTCCGATTATATCAAGCGTCACATTCGTCTTCTGGATGATAAGTTTCTCGTTCTGGCTGCCGATGATATCAGGCGATACCTTGAAGACTACGCAGAGCATGAGCCAAATCCGAATCTTTGGCAAAGTCTTTTAGATGCACTTAAAACAGAGCAGGGAGCACGTGCCACTCGTAAGGCAAGGAAAATCAGACTATGTCCAGCCTGCGGAAAACCATTGGAGATCATGAGCATTACCGACAACTGGCATTCACCCGGCGGCTTCGATGTGATTGCTCACTGCCGAAATTGTCTCTCTAATTATGAATGGTTCTGCGATAAGGATGGCGGTATCTCAGATATGAAGCAGTATTTCTTCGGGTAAGGCAAGTGTGTGTTCCGGCAGGAGACTTTGGGTGTATTCCTTGTCTATAGCGGCTCAACCGTTGAACTATGCGCCAACTTCCGTAAAGAGACCAAAAGGGCCGCACCTGCTCGTATGAACAGGCGCGGCCCTCTAAAAAGTCGCTCGTATTAAAGGGAATCTAATTCAGCCTGAAATAGCAGGTATTCTTCCCGCGTCCTTCTTTTTTCAACTCATCGGCTGCAACCAGCTTCCGCAGAGCCCCCTCAATGGAACTATCACTGAGCGTCGGGCAAAGCTCCCGGATGTCCTGTTTGTTGAACCGCCCGATTCTATTCTTGCTTGCTCTGCGTACCATTTCCAGTGCGGACAGCTTGGTTTCCACAAGCACCACGCGATCCTCAAAGTCCTTATATGCCGCAAGGATCGTCCCGAGCAGGTACTTGATGAAAGGCACTACATCTTCTATGCCTTCGTACCAGCCGGTTTGCGCCTGCGCAAGCGCATCATAGTACAGGTCCTTGTTTTTGGCGATTTTGGCTTCAAGTGAGATATACTTGCCGACATAAAATCCGCTCCGGTACAAAAGCAGCGTCGTGAGTAGCCGACTCATTCTTCCGTTTCCGTCATTGAATGGGTGGATGCACAGAAAATCATGGATGAAAACCGGAATCGTAATCAATGGCTCCAGTTCCATATTCCCAATCACACGGTTGTATTCCTCGCAGATTCTGTCCAACGCTTCCGGCGTTTCATAAGGGGCAAGCGGCGTGAACAGCGTTTCCACATGACCGTCCGGATAGGTGGCAGTGATATAATTCTGCACACTTTTTGTGCGGCCCGCAAGCGGGTTGTTTATGTGACTGTACAGGATTTTATGAAGCTGCAGGATATAGTTCTGCGTAATTGAAATCGCATCAAAGCTCTCGTGAATGATACTCAGCACATCGCGGTATCCGGCAATTTCCTGCTCGTCACGGTTCCTCGGCGTAGTTTTCTCTTCGACGAGCTGCCGGATTCGGGTACTCGTGGTGACAATGCCCTCAATGGCATTCGATGCCTCGGTGCTCTGTATCTTGGCAATCTCCACGAGCTTTTCGAGTTCCTCCGGACGTTGCTTCAAATACAATTCCTGCTTTCCAGCTTCCTTGTATATGGCTGCAATCAGGCCAAGAACATCCGAGTCCCACTTTTGCTCCTTGATTGCGGAGTAATTGAAGGTTCTCATTCCCTTACCCCCTTTCGTTTTCCCTTAAATAATAACGCAAAATAAGGGAATAGTCAATGGGCTGTGCCATAAATCCCTTACTATTATGCCTGTATTAAGGGATTTATACTCAGAGAGCAAGAAAAGTACCTCTGCCTATCTTCCCGCCTATTCTTTGTCTATAGCGCCGCAGCTGCTGAGCTGCCACCTTCGCAGAAACCACTTGCATAACACCCTCCTCAGAGTTACAATGCAGCCAACAGCAACGAGAAACGCTTCCCGTCCGGCACCGGTGAACTTTCACCGAAAACCGGGCGGGAAGCGTTTTTGACCACATAGATTACCACATACGGCTCCGGAGTACCTGGAAACAGTGGAATTAAGAACGTCAAAGAGTAAGTAAAACAAAGCGGAAATGGCTAAAAAGTGCCACAAATGTCCAGAAAAAGTGTTCTGTACTTCTTTGGGAGCTAGATGCCGCAGGTTCGAATCCTGTCGCCCGGACCATTTTTCGAAAAAAGCCGCCAAAACGTGTTGTATTTGAGGGTAGAATGAACTGCAACCGCTTTACGATCTGAGGCGGTAAGAAAAAAGCGGAAGAAAACATCATGCCAGACGCTTAGACGCGGAGCAGGATCTGATGAGGAATCGGATTTGCTCTGCGTCTTTTTTGTCAAAATTCTCTGAAATACAGGGCAGAGCCGCGCCGTTCTGGCTATGAGGCCATCAAAATCCCGATATAAGCACCGGCCGTGCTTTTCCCGGATCAAAGGAGGAATCACAGATGAACTATATTCGGATCACAAAGGAAAATATTGACAGGGAACACATCTGCTGCGCCATGTCCGGCAAGCAGAGCATTGTGAAAAAGGAATGGCTCAGGCAGTGCTTTGAGGAGGGGCTTGTTTTTTACCGCAGTGAGGAACGGGGCAAATGCTTTATCGAATACATCCCGGCAGAAAACGCATGGGTGCCAATTATGGCTGACGGCTGGCTCTATATCAACTGTCTGTGGGTATCCGGCTCCATGAAGGGCCACGGATACTCCAACGATCTGCTGGAGGAGTGCATCCGCGATGCCAGGGCGCAGGGAAAAAACGGGATCTGTATTCTGTGCGCCGAGGGCCGGAAACGGGAATTCCTCGCTGACCCGAAATTCCTTGCCTACAAGGGATTCCGGGTTGCAGACATCTCCGACTGCGGGATCGATCTGATGGTTTTGCCGCTTGTGCCCAATGCGGAACCGCCGAGGTTCCGGGAATGCGCAAAGCATCCGGCAATTGCAGAAGCCGGTTTCGTCCTGTATTACACCGATCAGTGCCCTTACACCTATTACTGGGTTCCAAGGGTGCAGGAGGCGGCAAAAGAACACGATATCCCGTTCAAGGTCATCCACATCACGGACAAAGAATCCGCGCAGAACGTTCCCGCGCCGGTCACGACCTATGCGCTGTTCCGGGACGGCAAGTTTTTGACGCAGAGCATTCAGACAGATAAAAAATTTCTGGCGCTGGCTGGGATCCGGGACTGAGTCATCGTACATCGGAAAGTCGTCGATTCATGTGCGGATACGCGGAGCTTATCCCCGCTCCCGGCGATCCGCCTCGATCCTTCTCTTCCAGTCCGCCGTCAGCGGCTCGCAGGCGCGGACGCTGCACACGGCATCGCCGATGACCTCATAGTTCAGCGCCGTACCTGCCCGGTCGCACCGATAGTTTACCGCCCGCTCGGGCCGGATACCGAAGCGCGCCGCCTCCCGTGCTGCGTCGATGTTCGCGCCGAGGAACAGAAACTCCCAGCCATACCGTTCCTTCTGCCGCTCGATCATCCGACGCACCGCCGCATAATCATAGCGCCGGCTGGCGTTCTCCAGTCCGTCCGTTGTGATGACGAACAGCGTCCGCTCCGGCACGTCCTCGCGGCGGGCGTATTTGTGGACGTTTCCGATGTGGTGGATGGCCCCGCCGACGGCGTCGAGCAGCGCCGTGCAGCCGCGGGGGAAATACTCCCGCTCCGTCATGGGCGGCACGCGGTCGAGTGGCAGCCGGTCGTGGATGACCTCGCTCTCATTGGAAAAGAGCACCGTGGAAACGAGCGCTGGGCCCGGCTCGCGCTTCTGCTTTTCGATCATGGCGTTGAAGCCGCCGATGGTGTCCGCCTCCAGCCCCGCCATGGACCCGCTGCGGTCCAGAATAAAAACCAGTTCTGTCATGGGAAAACCCTCCTTCGTTTGATCACGCTGTTATCATAGCGCATCCGAAGGAGGGTTTGGTCGCCTGTGGGGCGACATTTTTATTGCAGCACAGAACAGGCCCGCCCTATCACAATGTGGATTCCAGCGGCACATGCTCCGCGTATTTCAGCCATTCTTCGAAGCTGAGGCCGCCAATGCCGTTAATATAACGCCGCTCCAGCGCTCCCGGAGACTTTTTCCGTCAAATACCGGCGCGCTTACCAGCTCTTCCGCGGTCTTAAAGGCGCATCCGCCCTCCACATCGCAATAGCCGATCCAATATGGCTCATCGCAATGCGGAATAAAACCCAGATAATGCTCCTTTTCATCCGGATCATCGCAAAAAGAGAAGCAGGTCTCATCTATGTTTTTCCCGGCAGACAGCTGCCGGAAAAAGAAATCCCAATTCATCAGCGATCCTCCCAGCTGTCACGCCCCCAACAGGCTCTGGTCAAAGGCGAACAGTGCTTCGTTGATCGCAAAAATATCGTAGTTCCTCTGTCTGATAAAATACTCAACAATGACGTCGAATTTGCTGCTGGCACTGAGGGCATAGCCCGCGCGGGCAAGCAGGTCCTTCGTCTCCTCCAGATCCAGCTCAAGCGCAATGGCAAAGGCGAGCGCCGTCGGCTTCGAGGGCTTGTAGTTCGGGTTATTCCGGATCTTCGAGAACAGCTTGCGGTCCACGTTGGCCTTTTTATAGACCTCAGAGTCCTTTTTCCTGCTGCGGTCGATGAGCCGCAGCAGCGTCTCCGAAAAGCCCGCATCGAGATGCTCCAGCAGATCGTCCAGCGCCGGGGCCGCCATGGGCGCGCACATCGGCGCGGCCATTTCGCGATGCAGCGCTCCCCTGCGCAGGCGCTCCGCGCCAGGATCCGTATGCGCTTCAACATAGTGGTCATCGATGTATTCCGCGATGTCCGCGAACAGCTTGCCGCTGATCTGATAGGCCCTGCGGTCAAAAATGACGAGATAGACCGTCATGTCATGCTCCAGCAGGAAGGCCCCGATGGTATCCACTGCAACGCGGAGAGCCTGATCCTTCGGATAGCCGAAGATGCCGGACGAAATGAGCGGGAACGCTACGGTCTCGCAGCCTTGCTCCTTTGCCAGCCGAAGACTATTCCGGTAGCAGGAGACGAGCTGTTCCCTCTCGCCATTCTCGCCGCCGCGCCAGACCGGGCCGACGGTGTGGATGACGTACCTGCAGGGCAGCCGATAGGCCCCCGTGAGCTTTGCCTCCCCGATCCGGCAGCCGCCGAGCCTGCGGCACTCCGCCAGCAGCTCCGGTCCCGCCGCGCGATGGATGCAGCCGTCCACGCCGCCTCCGCCGAGGAGGCTCTCGTTTGCCGCGTTGACGATGGCATCCACGGGCATTTTTGTGATGTCGTTGCGGATGAAATGCAGGGGCATGGTATCACCTCTATCACGGTCTTCGAATTATTTGTATCTTACCATATTCCGTTCGAAAAGGCAAGGAACCACCCGTGCCTTCCCTGCTTTTCCGAACCATATGCTCTTGCACATTGCTCGCAAGACTGTTACAATAAAAGAAAGTACAAGGAGGAGATATCATGGTTCGAGAGATCTGCAGGGACGAGGCCTTTCTGGCGCAGAAGGCCAAGCCTGCAACGAAGGACGACCTTGGCACGGCGCAGGACCTGCTGGACACGCTGCTCGCGCACAAGGACGGCTGCGTCGGCATGGCGGCAAATATGATCGGCGTGAATAAGCGCATCATTGCCTTTGACAACGACGGGGCCTATCTGGTCATGCTCAATCCCGTCATCGTCCGGCAGTCCGAGCTCTATGAGGCGGAAGAGGGCTGCCTGTCGTTGAACGGCACGCGGAAGACGAAGCGCTTCCGCTCCATCAAGGTGCAGTGGCAGAACGAAATGCTGCAGACACGGCTGAAGACCTTCACCGGCTGGACGGCGGAGATCATCCAGCACGAGATCGACCACTGCGAGGGGATCCTGATATGATTTTCTGGTTTTCCGGCACCGGCAACAGCAAATATGCTGCGCAGCGCATGGCGGAAGCGCTGAACGAGCCGCTGCTCTGCATGAACGACCGCATCAAGGCCCACGACACCGCCACCGTGGAGACCGGCGAGCGCCTTGTCATCGTCACGCCGACCTATGCCTGGCGCATTCCCCGCCTCGTCCGCGACTGGCTGCTGCAGACGGAGCTTCGGGGCGCGAGGCAGGCGTGGTTCGTCATGACCTGCGGCAGCGAGATCGGCAGCGCCGATCGTTATAACCGTGAGCTCTGCCGCGTGAAGGGGCTTTCCTGCATGGGCACGGCACAGATCGTCATGCCTGAAAACTATATCGCCATGTTCGGCGTCCCGCAGGCAGATGAAGCGCGCAGGATCGTCGCGAAGGCCGAGCCGGACATTGACCGCGCCATTGCCGCCCTCCGGGAGGGTCTTCCCTTCCCGCCGACCCGGAACAACCTCTATGACCGCCTGATGAGCGGCCCGGTGAACCCGATCTTCTACGCCTGCTTCGTCAAGGATCGTGCCTTCACCGCAGGCCCGGCCTGCACAGGCTGCGGCCTCTGTGCAAAGCGCTGCCCTACCAACAATATTTCCCTGCAGAACGGAAGGCCCGTCTGGGGCGGCAGCTGCACCCACTGCATGGCCTGCATCTGCTACTGTCCCGCGGAGGCCATCGAGTACGGCAGGAAGAGCCGCGGCAAGCCGCGCTATCATTTTGAGGCGCTGTAAAAAGCAAATAAATTTCCCGCTCCGGAGCGGTGCATGTGCACTGCCCCGGAGCGGGATTTTTTGTCGGTCCTGCATTGCGGTTTTTTCGTCGAAATCCGGCACTGCCGCGGAAGAAATTCTGCATTTTACGTCATCTCTAGTTGAATTTTGGAAGAAATTTTCGCAGAGTATGCCACTC
>NZ_JBBMFF010000222.1:0-34353 GCF_040096185.1 Faecousia intestinalis
TCTATAAGATGACATGCAGCGTTTGGGAAGATACCAAATATGACCGGGAAACGAAGCAAAGCGTCCCGGTTGCCTGCATTCCCATCCGCGATCCGATACGACGTGCAAGAGGGACGGCCGGGCGGCCGTCCTCTGCTTTGTTCACTGCCAGTATTCTGCCGGGTCTTCCGGCGTATTGCCGTTATAGAGGGCGAAATGCACATGCGGCGCGTCGCCTGTCTCCGTCAGGGCCGTCTGGCCGACCGTGCCGAGGCGCTGCCCGGCGCGGACCGTATCGCCCACGGCGACATCCGGCTCCTCGGAGAGGTTGGCATAGTGCGTCGTGAAGCCGCCGCTGTGGCGCAGCACGACGGTCGTGCCGTAGCGCTCGTCCTCATAGATCGTGTAGACAGTCCCGTCTGCCGCGGCGCAGACCGGATCGCCGAGTGCCGCGGCCAGATCGAGGCCCTCGTGCGTGCGCCAGTCGCGCGTCGTCGCATTGTAGGCCAGATGGTCCGCCGCAAAGCCTCCCGTCTGCTCGCCCGCCACCGGCGGCTGCAGGCGCAGCGTCGGCTCCGTAGCCTCCGTGCCCGGCTCCGGGCCGTCCGTCGCCACAACGTTTTCCGCGTGCTCCGTGGCCCGCACGCCCGGTGGGACCGTGGCGCGCTCCGTGCTCAGATGGACCTGCTGGTCGCTGTTTTTTCCGGAAAGAAGAAGATAGCCCGATACTCCGATCGCTACTGCGCAAAGGAGCAGGACTATGTAGTAGCCCTTCTCCTTCACAAAGCGGCCGAAGCCGTTTTCCTTGTTTTGCATATTAGCACCTCCGAGCATGAGTATCGCCCGGCGGGAAATTTTTTATACCTGTTTCCCTCGACGATTTTCGGACGGTCTCTCCGGACGGATGCGCTATACTGGCGGCATCTTATCGAAGGAGGCAAAAATCATGCAAAAGAAAGCAGCAAGGCTTTGCTGCGCCATTCTGCTCATGGCGGTCGCCATCGCCGCCTCCATGGGCCTGATGAGCGCCGTTTTCGCGGCGCAGAGCCTGCGCACACCGGACATACAGGCCGCAGAGGCTCCGACGGAAGCGCCGCTTATGCTCGTGCGCGTGCTGTTCTGCACGGACGGCGAGATCAGCGAGATCACCATTCAGGACGAGGGCGGGCAGGAGCTGCAGCGCCTCATCCCCGGCCGGGACGGCAGCGCCGTCAGCGCGCGGCTGGAGCCGGGCCGCTACCGCGCCGTGACGACGCTGGGCGAGGCCGTCTTTACCCTTCTGCCGAACGCATCCGTCCGCGCGGAATCCGGCCCGTGCTGGTCCGACGGCGAGCAGCTCCATCTGACGGCCGTTCCGGTCGGCTCCGTGCTCGTGCAGCGGTCGCTCGCCGCCGGGGAGCGGGGCTGTCTGGAATTCACGCTGACGGACAACGAGGGCTTCGAACGCCGCGCCGTCGTCTACCCCGACGGGGCAGGAAACGCCCGCTGCAGCCTGTTCGGCGTGCCGCTCGGCACAACATACGCCCTGCTGGAAAACGGCGTCCAGCGCGCCACCGTCACGCTGACGGCGGACGAGCCGGAGCAGCTCGTCCGGCTCGCGCCCTGAGAACCCTGTCGAATTGTCAGATTCTGTTGGCAAGCTCCGATTGACATTGCACGAACCTGCCTGCTATAATAAGGGCAGTACCGCACAGGATATCACGCTCCGGAGCCGTGCGGTGCAGACCCGACGCACAACCCGATCCCGCGGCCATGCGGCCGCACAAAGGCTCGTGAAGCGCATGGAGGCCAATGCCTTTCTGGAAGCGCTGTACAATGCAAATTATGAACGGCTGTATATCTACGCCGAGAACCTCCTTTTCAATGCCGCCTACGCCGAAGAGGCCGTGCAGGAGACCTTCTTCGAGGCTGTCCGCAAGCAGGACGCGCTCATGCGCCATGCAAAGCCGGAGGCCTGGCTGATGGAGACGCTCAAGAACAAGATCCGCGTCGGCAGCCGCCGCCGGGCGCTGGAGGCCCTGTACTTCATCTCGCTCGAGCAGGATCTTGCGCAGGAGAGCAAAAAACTCGCCGTGGAGGACCGGCCGTTCGGCTCGATCAGCGAACTGCTCGACGCCATCCGCGCCCTGCTGCCGCCGGAGGACTATCGTCTGCTCTGCCGCATCACGCTGGAAGGAGCAACGCATCTGGAGGTTGCCAAGGAGCTCGGCATCTCGGTCTGGAGCAGCCAGAAACGGCTGCAGCGCATCCGCAAAAAGCTCTGCAAGCAGCTTTTGCCAAATAAAAGTAAAAAAATTTCCGAAAACATGTCCGTTTTGCGTTTCTGAAGAAATATAGGGATGAAGGGAGGAATTTCATATGGCCGATCAACCAACCGAAGCCCGACTTGCACTGTACCGCAAATTATCAACCGAGCATCTTCAGACGCTTCTGCGCAGCGATCTGGACGGCCCGCCGCTGGATGAGGCGACCGTTGACAGCATTCTGACCGTTCTGGCCGAGCGCCGCAGGACTCCGGCCGACACGTCCGCCGCATGGCAGGATTTCTCCGCCTATTATTCCACCCCAGACTCCCCCGGCGCTCCGGTCCGACGCACCCGCGCGCACCTGCAGAAGGCCTACACCCGCCTCCGCATCCCGATCCGCGTGGTGTCCGCCGCCGCGGCCATGTTTATCCTGATCTTCGCTCTGTTCCCCCGCGTCGAGACCGGCGCAAGCGACGCTCCGAACGCCTATATCACCTGGACGGACGAGTATCTCAAGATCGACGCTCTGCCGCATGCAGGCTGGAGCCTGCCGCAGGGCGGCGAGTATCACACGGACAACGCGGGCCTGCAGCAGCTGCACGACGCGCTGGCAGCCTACGGCGTGACCGGCGTCGTCCCGTCCTGGGTCCCCGAGGGCGCCGTGCTGGCGGAGTATGACTTTGGAGACGAATTCGCCGGTACCGTCTCGTTCTATGCCTTCTTCTCCCTGCCGGACGGCACAGGCTTCAGCATGGATTTCACGATCTTCGCGGAGCCTTCCGCAATGGAGGGGAGCTGGATCGTGAAGGACGAGCGGCCCGTCAGTTACTTCACGCTGGGGGACGTCGGGTACTACCAATACACGAACAATGCTTCCACGGGCATCTGCTGGCTGAACGGCTGTGTTTCCGGTCTGGTCTGCGGCAAGGTCCCGGCGGAAGTGATCCGCTCCATTGTCTATTCCATACACTAAACGGAGGTATCCATGAAGCGCGTTCTTTCTCTTGTACTGATCCTTTCCCTGCTGGCAGCCGCGCTGTGCCTGCCGGCCGCCGCGCGCAGCAGCGATTACATCAGCCGCTCAGATGCGTTGATCGCCAAAAGCGGTACGAACTCGATCTCGATCAAGACCACGACCGGCTCAGGCTCTTCCATGACCAGCATTGGCGTCACCACGATCGTCATCGAGCAGTCCGCAAACGGGACGAGCTGGACCCCGGTCCGCACCTATTCCTCGCGCTACACGGCCGCCATGCTGGGCCACAACGTGATGACCCATACCTATACGCAGACCTACACCGGCCCCGTGAACTATTCCTACCGCGCACTCGTCACATTCTACGCCGCCGATAAAAACGGCAGCGACAGCTTCTCGCTGTACAGCGCAGTCGTCAGGCTGTAAACTATCATCGCCGCAAAGCAAAATAATCATGATCCCCCTGCAGCGGATTTCCGGAATATCCGCTGCAGGGGGATCGCGTTCTATTTACTCTGCTGAATTCTCCGCTTCGGCAGCGGCGTGACACGCAGGAGGATATCCATCACCTGCCGCACCAGCTCACGGTCCTCCAGATCGAGGACGGAGTGGACTCTGGCCCCTTCATAGGGCAGGCCGTCCGGCGCGCCGCGCATCAGCTCCGCCAGCTCGGGGAGCTTTTTGACCATTGCACAGTTGTCGCAGACGAGCAGGACGGGCCTTCCCTGCAGATAGACCATGTACTCGCCGAACATTTTGCGGTATGTCACGTCCGGGAACTCCTTCAGCTGGTCCAGAACGAACTGCATGTATTCCTTTGAGGTACTCATCGTAAAATCTCCGTTTTGCGAAGAGCCGCCCCTTGCGAGGCGGCTCTGAATTTTCAATTTTTACACTTCCCCTCCGCCCTCGGGCTTCGGGCCGCCGGGCTTGCGGTGGCCGCGGGAGCGGCGGCGGGGTTTCGGCTTCTCGCCGCCATGCGGGGCATCGACAGGCGCTGCCTCGGCGCGCGGGGGCTTCTCACCCTCGGGCTTCGGCGCTCTGGGCGGACGCTGGCGGCGCGGGCGCTGCTTCTTCGGCTCGCCCTCGGCCTGCTCCGGCCTTGCCTCGGCGAGCTTTCTCGCCTCAGCCGGCTTTTTGCTCTCAGCGGGCTTCTTCGGTTCGGCAGGCTTCTTCGCCTCGGCCGGGCGTCTGGTCTCCTGCTCCTGCGGGACCTCGCCCTCGCCCTCATGTCGGCGGCCGCGTCCGCCGCGGCGGCGGCGCTTGCCGCGCTGCTGCTCGTTCTGAATGTCGGCCTCGTTCGTGCGGGCCTCTTCCAGCACGGCGGCGTTCTGGCGCATGACGACCGGCTCGAGATAGGTCTTGAGCTCGGGAGCCTCCTTTTTGCGGCACTTCTGCGGATTGCCGGAGATCGGCGCGAGATCGTCCGGAATGGGTGGGTCGGTCTTGCGCGCCTTGCCGTTGCGCAGAACACAGATATCGCAGTTGTGGTGGCAGACGATGGTGTCGGGCTGCTGCTCCAGCCGGACGCGGACGCACTGCTTGAGCAGATTGACCTCCGTGACCGTGCCGCGGCCGTCCGGCGTGTCGACGAACGATTCATTCTTCGGGCTGGTCTTCAGCAGCTCCTCATAGGTCTCCTGCTCGTAGTTCAGGCAGCACATCAGTCGGCCGCAGGTGCCGGAAATTTTCGTGGGATTCAGGCTGAGGTTCTGCGTCTTGGCCATCTTGATGGACACCGGCTGGAAATCGTCC
Source organism: Faecousia intestinalis (assembly GCF_040096185.1). NCBI lineage: Bacteria > Bacillati > Bacillota > Clostridia > Eubacteriales > Oscillospiraceae > Faecousia > Faecousia intestinalis. Next base: position 4,957 of record NZ_JBBMFF010000222.1, read on the forward strand.
AGGAACTGGCGGCAGCAGAACGGGCGGCCGCAGATGCCGAGGCCGCCGACCATCTTCGCCTTGTCGCGCACGCCGATCTGCCGCAGCTCGATGCGGGTGCGCAGCACGGAGGCGAGGCTCTTGACCAGTTCGCGGAAGTCGACACGGCCGTCAGCCGTGAAGAAGAACAGGACCTTGCTGCCGTCAAAGGCATATTCCGCCGAGACGAGCTGCATTTCCAGCCCGAGGTCGGCGATCTTTTGCTGGCAGACGTCCATGGCGCGCTTTTCGCGGCGGCAGTTCTCGGCGTGGACGCGCTTGTCCTGCTGCGTGGCCAGCCGCAGGATGGGGCGCAGCGGCGGAGTGACCTCGCGCGGGTGCACCATGTGGTTGCCGCGGACGCACTGGCCGAATTCGGGCCCGCGGGCAGTCTCCAGAATGACCTCGTCGCCCGTTGCGATCTTCAGCTCGCCGGGCGCGAAGAAATAGACCTTTGACCCGGAACGGAACTGCACGTCGCAGACCTCGACCATGGGGTCTTCCGCCGGGGCGGCCGGCTCTTCGGGCATCTCGGGGATGAGGGCTTCGTCGGCCGCGGGCAGCGCGGCGGGCTCTGCCGGGGCCTCCGCGGTCTCCTCGGGGACCGGCTCAAATTTGGGTTCTTCCATGAAAAGCTCCTTTCCGTATGAACGGGAAAACATCATAAAATCAAATCAGCTTGTCAAAAAAGTCCCTCCGATGCTTTGGGCCCGGCAGGTTTTTGACAGTCTGCAAATACTGCGTTCACCGCAGCTTTACGGTCAGCGCGCCGCAGATCGCACCGGGGCTGACATTGCCCTCCAGATCGCGCAGCGCAAGCCGGATCGCCTCGATCGCCTGCGTGATATCCGAGACGGGGCGTGCTTCCGCGATCTGCGCGCACTCGGGCCGCAGGGGCGGCAGCCCGCTGCGCGAGGTCAGGGCAGAGACGAGAAGGGCCTGCCACTGCGTCAGGATGGGGCGGAGCTGCTCGCGCTTCAGCCGCTCCATCGGGGCGAGCACCTGCAGCAGCTCCTCCGGACGCCGCGCGCAGTAGGCACGGACAAACGCGGCACTCTGCGGCAGCAGCCCGGCATCGTCCCGCAGAATGGACTCCGCCCGGCCGAGATAGCCCCCGGCGCGCACGCCGGCGGCGCGGAGCGTGCCCTCCGGCACGTCCGGGAAACGCTCCCGCAGCGCGGGAAGCAGTACGGCCTCCGGCAGCGGCGACAGGCGCAGCTCCACGCAGCGGCTGCGGATGGTCGGCAGCAGCTGCTCGGCGTGCTCCGCCAGCAGCAGGAACGTGCCGTAGGGAGGCGGCTCCTCGATGCTCTTGAGCAGGACGTTCTGCCCCTGCTGGTTCAGGTCCTGCGCGCGCGGGAACAGATAGATCTTGCGCTGCCCTTCGTTCGGGCGGATATACAGATCGGTGCAGGCATCGCGGACGAGCTTGACGGGAATGGTCTTCTTCTCGGGGTCATCCACGATGCAGATGTCCGGGTGCGCGCCGTCAAGCACCTTGCGGCACTGCGGGCAGACGCCGCAGGGGCGTTCGCCGGGCGCGGTGCACTGCATGGCGGCGCAGAGGATGCGCGCAAGCGTGTGCCGCCCGGAGCCCTCCGGCCCGGTCAGCAGGAAGCTGTGCGTCAGCTTGCCCTTGGCCTGCAGCGCAGAAAGGCGCTGCTTCAGCGTATCGTTTCCCAAAAGCGCCGCGAGCTTCACGCCATTCCCTCCTGTTGCATACTGATCTACTATGTAATTATACCGTTGAACGCCTCTTTTTTCTACCTTTATTTTTGAAAATACGAAAAAATCGGGGCCTCCCGGCCCCGAATATCTTCCCTTTTCCCCTTCAGCTCTCCATCTGCTTTCCCAAAAATCCCGCGAACGTCTGCGCGAGCGTCTGCTCCGACTCGGTCGGCGCTGCGTCGTGCTCGCCCATGAGCAGCATGACGCAGCCCATCAGGTCGCCCTCGGCCACGATCGGCGCCGCCACGCCGAGGTGGTAGCGCTCCACGGACTCCGCCGCGCGCAGACGGCTCTCGCCGCCGTGGTAGCGGTAGCTGCGCCGCTGCTCCATCAGCTGCTCCAGCTCGGCGGAGTTGCGCTTTTCCAGCAGCTCGCGCTTCGGCGCGCCCGCCACCGCGATGATGGAGTCGCGGTCCGCCACGGCCGCGATGTGGCCGGTGTTCTTGCCGATGGACTCGCACAGCTGCGCCGCGACCGCCTGCAGGTCCCCCATCGGCGAATATTTTTTAAAAATCACCTCGCCGTCCTTCTCCGTGTAGATTTCCAGCGGGTCGCCCTCGCGGATACGCAGGGTACGGCGGATCTCCTTTGGGATGACGATCCGCCCGAGGTCGTCAATGCGTCTGACGATGCCGGTTGCTTTCATATATTGCTCCTCCACTTTATGCGTTCGAAATCACATTGCTATTGTCTGCAAACAATGGGGAATTATGCGAATGGAAGACAAGGAAGGAAAAGGAAGGGCGCGTGTCGGAATTTGTCGGGCAGAATATGGTGCATTTTTCAGAAATTGAAATTATTTTATGTTCCGGGATATGGTATAATTGGGGTATCGTGATCGATTCAAAAGCAGGAGGTATAAAATGGTGCCAGACGCAGTACTTATGGATACACAGGAAGAGCTAACAGACCTGCTTGACAGGAAAGCCTTTGTCGCCCGGCTGATCGATGTAGTTGAGATACTGTCCGAAAACAGGAAGAATGCCTCTTTTGCCGTAAATGGTGCTTGGGGCGTTGGAAAAACCTTTGTGTTAAACAGATTCGAAGAGGAAATTGCAAAATACCCGCTTGAGGAAGACGGCCCAAGAAAATATCTGGTTTTCCATTATGATTGCTGGAAATATGATTATTATGAGGAACCGTTGATTGCGCTTGTTGCGGCTTTAACTGACTCAATTGACAAGCAAACCAACTTCATCTCCGCGGATAAACGCACAACCTTCAAGGTGGTTTTGAAGGAAATCATTGCCGGTCTTGTTGAAGTTGGTTCTGTTAAAACTGGATTCGATATAAAGAAAATCTTTGAAACAATTAAGAGCGCAAAAAATAAGGCTACTCAGGAAATCGCAGATAGTCATGATTTCGATGTTTACTTCAGCTTTAATTGTATATTGGAAAAACTTCGGGCAGCAATCAAAGATTTGGCCGAAGAACAGACCATCCTTCTGGTTGTGGATGAACTCGATCGGTGCCTGCCGGAGTATACGATCACGGTTCTCGAGCGTTTGCATCATGTCCTGGAAGGAATTCCCAATGTGCAGACGATCATCTCTATCGACAAAGAGCAACTGGAGTGTACTGTCAGACAAATTTACGGCTGCAATACCAATGCGAAACGGTATTTGGAGAAATTCATCTCTTTCGAAATCACTTTGCGGGAAGGGTCATTAGAGGATCGCGCCGATCCGCTTTTTGAGCGATATTATGGTAAGCTCCAGTGTAATACAAAACTTTGCACTCCAGAAGAAGTCTCTGAATTTAAGCGGATCATTCTGGAGGGGATCAATACAAGAAGCAGATTGGAGCTCATTGAAAAAAGCAGCTTGCTCTACAGGCTCGTCTCACCAGGAGAAAACAAATCGGATGCCTTGTTTGCATGCATCGGCGTGTTTTTGACTGTATTGAAGTTCTATGGGCTGGATATTAAGAAGGCCAAGGAGACCTTTCAGATTCGTACATTATTCGAGCCTCTATCCACGTATCATGACGAAGAGGGCAGTACTATTCCGGCAGGGCTTGTACTCTTGAAGGAGAAATATACACCGAATACAGCAGAAGAAGTTTTGTCTCCGATGGGAACAGACTATTTGCACCTATCAAATAAACAAATAAGAGTGAACTGTCCCGATATTTGGGGAATACTACTCGCATCCTATCGAGCAATACTTGGATTTGAAGGGGATCTATGGTACAAAGGATCCCGTATTGATCTGTATATCAAGCCTTTTGTTCTTCGTTATTGGAAGCTTTTAGAAACGATTGCATGACGATTCAACACGCAAAGTAATTCAAGAGTTTTTTAATAACCTGCTGCACTTTTCCAGCTTCATCCGCCACCCCACCGGGCCGCAGCTCCGCGCTGCGGCCTTTCACATATCTCCACACATATTTTCTGCTTTCCCCTTGCGCATTTCCGCCGTTTGCGTTATAATTAAATAGGAAAATAGTCATTTCTCATACCATTTTCTCCAGAGTATGACGAATTACAAAGATTTTTGAGGTTCCCTTGCCATCGGTGGGGCGGATAGGAACGGAATTGCATGTATAAAAGATTTGGAAAACGATTGATTGATACAGTTCTCTCGCTGATTGCTTTCATTATTCTTTCACCCCTGCTTCTGATAACCGCACTCGCAGTCAAGCTTTCTTCTCCGGGGCCGGTGCTGTTCAAGCAGCAGCGGCTGGGCCTGTATGGAAAGGTCTTCACCATCTATAAGTTCCGCTCTATGACGGACGGTGCGGAGCATACCGGCAGCGGTGTTTACAGCGGGAAGGGCGACGCGCGCGTGACAAAGGTGGGAAAGATTATTCGGGCAACCAGCATTGATGAGCTTCCGCAGCTCATCAATATTATTGTGGGCGATATGGCCATTGTGGGGCCGCGTCCGCCGCTGACCTATCACCCTTGGCCGGTGGAGCAATACACGGAAGAACAGTTTCATATGTTTGACGTTCGCCCCGGTATTACCGGCTGGGCGCAGGTGCATGGCCGCAAGGGCGTAGAGTGGCACGAGCGCATCAAGATGAATGTCTGGTACACGCAGCATGTTTCCCTTGCGCTGGATATCAAGATCCTTTTCATGACCGTGTTCAAGGTCCTGCGCAACGAGGATAATGTCAATACCGGCGCGACGGTTTGAGGAAAACATATGCTGAAACTTATGTACATCACCAACGACCCGACGGTCGCAAAGATCGCGGCGGACGCAGGCGTTGACCGCATTTTCATTGATATGGAAGTGCTGGGCAAGGCCGAGCGGCAGGGCGGCATGGATACTGTGCAGTCCTATCATGTGCCGGAGGATATCGCAAAAGTCCGCGCTGCCGTTGGCGGCGGCACAGAGATCATGGCGCGCGTCAATCCGCTGAACCCAAACTCTCAGGCGGAGATCGATGCTTCTGTTGAGAACGGCGCGGATGTCATTATGCTGCCCATGTGGCACACCGCGGATGATCTGCGTCGGCTTGTTAGCATGGTGGATGGCCGTGCAAAGGTCATGCCGCTGCTGGAAACCGACACGGCGGCAGACACTCTGCCGGAGGCGCTGTCCATACCGGGCATCGACCAGATGCACATCGGCCTCAACGACCTGCACCTGTGCTATCATCAGAAATTCATGTTCCAGCTCCTGACGGACGGTACGGTGGACAGGCTTTGCGCCGAGCTCCGTGAAGCAAGTATTCCCTATGGCTTTGGCGGCGTGGGCCGCCCCGGCTCGGGGACGCTTCCGGCGGAATATATTATCGGAGAGCACTATCGGCTGGGTTCACAGTATGTCATTCTGTCCCGCAGCTTCTGCAATACAGGCAAAATTACGGACATGGACGAGATCCGGCGCATTTTTGCAGAAGGTGTGGCGGATATCCGCCGCGTGGAGCGGGACTGCACCGCGTGGACGCAGAAGCAATTTGAGGAGAATCACCGCAGGATCTGTGCCTGCGTGGAAAAAATCGTGAGAGGAATGAACGCATGAACATTCTGGTGACCGGCGCGTTTCAACTCAATAGCGGCGAGCGCGAGCAGCTGGAAGCTGCCGGGCACAAGGTCTTCGTTCATGGTGACGAACGCGCCCCGGTAGACTGCCCGGAGCGATACGAGGCGGTCGTGTGCAACGGCCTGTTCCTCTACAATTCCATCGAGCGCTTTACGAGCCTGCGGGTCATCCAGCTCACCAGCGCGGGTCTTGACCGCGTGCCGCTGGACGATATCCGGGCGCGCGGCATCGAGCTGCACAACGCTGCGGGCGTGTACAGCGTCCCGATGGCGGAGTTCGCCGTCTGCGGCATTTTGCAGCTATATAAGCAGAGCCGCTTTTTTGCAGAGAATCAGATTCAGCACAAATGGGAGAAGCATCGCGGTCTGCTGGAGCTTTCCGGCAAGCGGGTGTGCATCCTCGGCTGCGGCGATGTGGGACGCGAGATCGCGAAGCGGCTGAAAGCCTTTGGCTGCCATATCACCGGCGTGAATCGCACCGTGCGGGTGCTGCCGGATTTTGATGAACTCCTGCCGCTGGATAAGCTGGCGGAGACTGCGGCGGCCTGTGATATTCTGGTGTGCTGCATCGCCCTGACGCCGGAGACGCGCGGCATCGTGAGCGAGGAAATCTTTGGCCGCCTGCATGATGGCGCGATCTTCGTCAATGTCGCCCGCGGCGCGCTGGCAAACGAGGCTGTGCTGACCAAGTGGCTGCAAAACGGCGGCTGCGCAGTGCTGGACGTTTTTGAAGAAGAACCCCTGCCCGAAAGCAGCCCGCTGTGGGATATGGAAAATGTAGTTCTGACCCCGCATAACAGCTTTGTGGGAGAGGAAAATCGGGCACGGCTGTGGGAGAAGATAAAGGAGAATCTGAAATGAGCAGCATAGGTGAAGTGAAGAGAATAACTGATGATTCTCCAAAGTTCAGAGAGGTTCTTTTTGCCCGCGGTTATTTGTTTACGGATGCCGAAATTGACGGCAATGCATTTCCCTTTTATGGAGAATGGCGGACTGAGAAAATCTGCGGATATAGCCTGTTGGTACACCCCAAGGCGAAATACTATGCGCTGCAAACTGAGGATTCTTCGCTGGTGCTGATCGGCCATGCATATAACCCGTTCGACGGCTTGTATGACGAAAATGAAATTCTTCGGAAATATGCTGATTCCGAAGATAAGATTGGGTATTTCAATCAATGGACAGGCGTGTTTACCCTGATCGTTGTAAAGGCAGACGACATTGAGGTGTGGGGCGACTGTGCCGGGATGCAATGCACCTATTATGGCACAATTGAAAAGCATTTCTATCTGTCGTCACACGCGCAGTTGATTGGCGATCTTTGTAATCTTACGCAATCTGCCTATGTGAGAAAGCTGACGCATTATCGCTTCTGGCAGATGTATGGTTTGTTTCTGCCCGGTGACATTTCGCAATTTGACGATGTGTTTCGCCTTGTGCCGAATCATGTTTTGAATGTTGCAGTTCCGAAGTTCTCCTGTAAACTTACCCGTTTTTATCCCAACTGCGATATCTCTATGGTGAAGAATGAGTGGGAATACGACGAAACAATTATGGAAATCGGACGGCTGCTTCACAAGAACATGGAGCTGATTGCGAATAAGTGGGACAAGCCTGCAATTTCAATGACTGGCGGTATGGACAGCAAAACGACCATAGCCTGCGCCAACGGTCTGTACGACAAATTCGGCTTTTACAGTTATATCTCCATGTACGGAGACAGGCCGGACGCAGAGGCTGCTGAGAAAATTGCGGCTGCCATAGGTGTAACGCATCACACTTATACAATTTCTGAGAATGACGGTGATTTTGAGGATGTTCCCGCGATGCGCGCCGTCATAGAGCATAATTTGGGCGATATCGGAGCGGTCAACGCCAACGATGTCAGGAAACGCCTGTTTTTCTTGAACACGTCGGATTTTGACGTTGAGGTCAAGTCTTGGGTGTCAGAAATCGGACGCGCAAACTATTATAAAAAGTTTGGCTTGAAGAAAATGCCGACGCAGTTGTCTCCCAGACAGATGACTTCTATGTACAAATTTTTCACCTACAATCGCACGGATGCCAATGCGACGGACAAGATATTCCGCCAGTACATAGAAAAGACCGCCTTCCATAGCATTTACAATCTGGATTCCAGCGATATGTATCTGTGGGAATTCCGCTACGGCGGATGGGGCGGGCTGACGATCACATCCGAACACCGCGTTTCCTACGATATCACGATTCCGTATAACAACCGCTTGCTGATGGAGCTGTTTCTGCGGTTGCCCTTGGAAAAAAGGATTGAAGATATCCCACACTTCGATGTCATTCGCAAAATGAACCCAGCGATTGACCAACTCGGAATAACGATTACGAATTACAACGAAACCAAGAAAAGAATGTATTGTGAACGGGTGTATTATCTTGTGAACAATGCCTTGCCATTCTAAGGAGCTGCAATGAAAGTCCTTCTAGTTGCCACCGTACAATCGCATATCTGCCAGTTCCACAGGCCGCTTGTGGCCATGCTGCACGAGCACGGCTGCGAAGTCCATGTGGCGGCGCGGAACAACCTTGCCGAAAAGAACGGCTTGAAGCTGGACTTTGTGGAGCAGGTCTTTGACGTGCCGTTTCAGCGGTCACCGTTTTCACCGAAAAATCTTGGAGCCTACAAACAGCTCAAAAAGATCATTGATGAGGGCAGCTATGATGTGATCCACTGCAACACGCCGGTGGGCGGTGTTTTGGGACGGCTGGCTGCACGAAAAGCCCGCAAGCGCGGCACCAAGGTGTTCTATACCGCTCATGGCTTCCACTTCTACAAGGGTTCGCCAAAGAAAAACTGGCTCATCTGGTATCCGGTGGAGAAGTTTATGTGCCGCCATACGGACAAGCTCATCACCATCAATGAAGAGGACTATCAGCTTGCGCGGAGCAGATTCCGGGTTGAAACCTGCCATATTCACGGCGTAGGTGTATCGATGTCGCGCTACCATCCGCATTCTGCGAAAGAGGAAGAAGCGCTTCGGAAAGAAGAATCACTGTCAGCGCAGGATTTCGTCGTGCTTTGCACGGGCGAGCTGAACGCAAATAAAGATCAGCGGACACTGATCGACGCGGCAGTACTTTGTCATGATAGTATTCCTGAGCTGAAAGTCCTGCTGGCCGGAAACGGTCCGCTGGAATCTACCCTGCGGGAGCAGGTCTCAGAAAATCATGCAGAGGGCTATATTCGACTGCTGGGTTATCGAACGGATTTGGAACGAGTTGTCCCGGCGGCTGACGTGATTGTATCATGCAGCCACCGCGAGGGGCTTGGCCTGAATCTGATTGAAGGTATGCTGTGCGGAAAACCGGTCATTGCCGTGGAAAACCGGGGGCATCGGGAACTGGTCGAAGACGGCGTGACGGGATACCTGATCCCCGCCGGTGACAGCCGTGCGCTGGCAGAAGTGCTGGTCAAGCTTTATAAGAGCGGCGCTCGACAGAGGCTTGGACAGGCCGGATATGAAAAAGCGCGGCTGTATACAGATCAAAACGTCAAGCGTGAGCTGAAAGAATTATACGGTTACGAAGAAAACTGATCGGATAAAAAGGAAAACGCAGCGGTGATGAATGACATTTCTAAAAAGATTCAAGTGTTAGAAGTCTGCGCAAAGCTAAATGTTGGCGGCGCACAAGCAGTCGCAGCCAATATAGCGATATATGCTGATAAGAACTTTCACTTCGACTATGTTGTTTTTGGAAGCGAAGAAGGCGAATATGAGAAACGGATTATCGAAAAAGGTAATTCTGTTTTCCATATATACGCTCCCCAAGAGAACGTTTTTTTGCATATAAGAGATTTATATAGACTAATTCGAAGAAAAAAATATGATGCTGTGCATTGTCACACGATGTTTCATTGCGGGATAGTCATGTTCTTGGCTAAGCTGTTGCATGTACCATGCCGCATGTGCCATTCACATACTGTTGACGATGAGAGAGGTAAATCAAAAAGTCGGATAATTTACCGCGCTGTTATGCGTAAGTTAATTCAATCCTGCGGGAATGTTTTCTTTGCATGCGGAGTAGCAGCTGGGGAAGCATTATATGGTTCGAAATGGTTTGCCGAGCATGGACGTGTGGTAAAAAACGGAATAGACATATCGAAGTATAGTTTTTCCGAGCAGAACAGGGACTATCAGCGGAAGTTTCTGCAGATTACGGATTGCTTTGTTATCGGAAATGTAGGTCATTATGTATCGGTAAAGAATCAGAGTTTTTTGATCAATCTGATGCCAGAAATAAGAAAGAAAAGAGAAAACGCCATTCTGCTGCTTTTTGGAGAAGGAGAAGATCGAGAAAGACTCCAAAAGGCGATAGACGAACAAAAAGCAACTAATTATATTAAATTGATGGGAAATACAGACGAGGTGGCAGAAATCTTGTCTGCACTGGATGTTTTTGCGTTTCCGTCTCTCTTTGAGGGGACACCGCTTGCGTTGATCGAAGCGCAGGCAAATGGACTGCCTTGCATTGTATCCAATCTGATCCCGACAGATGGTTGTATTACAAAAAGCGTGCAAAGACTGCCGCTCGTCAATGAAGAATGGGTGACGGGAATACTAAATGCACAGAGGGAAATATCAGCCGAGTCGGTCAACGAGTTATATGACGTATACGAAGATGTGACTGATTCCATGAGCACAATATACAGAACGATTGTAAGTTATGTGCAGGAGGACATATGAATAACGTACTAGTTATCTTTTCCGCATTTGCGCCGCAGAATAACTGCGCATCGATTCCTAATACAAAATTGACGAAGTATTTGCTAAGGGGAAACTTGAAAGTTACGCTTGTGACAAGCGCAATAACTTCCGATATGGAAATAGACGAGAGCCTGTTGCCTAATGAAATGCAGAATGCGAGGTGCATTCGGGTAAATAGAAGCAAATGGTTTGAAAAAACAATTTTCTCTTTAAGAAATAGAATTACAAAAAGCGGAACAAAGCAGAAAATGAAAGCTGCAAAGAAACCGCTGCAAGCGTGGATCGTTTCACAAATAAAAGCAGTTTATTTCTGGATAGCAGATTATGATTGGTTTTATAATGCGACACGACAGATTAGAGAAGAACTGTCGGGAGAGCACTTTGACGTTGTGTACTCAAGTTATCCAGACGTTTGCACGCATAAATTGGGAGAGTATATACGTAAAAAGGGAATCGCGGATATATGGGTCGCGGATTTTCGCGATCCGATCTGTTATGAGCTATTTAATAAATATTCATACCGGAGGAACGACATTACACAGCACCGAATTGTGCGAAAAGCAGATATGGTGACTGTCGTATCTGAAGGGGCTATTGAGAAATTTTTCTACCCAGATGTTGACAGAGAAAAAATACACTACATTCCTAATGGGTTTGATCCGGAAGACTTTTCATATGAACGAGGGCAGATAAACAATGCTGAAAACAATGCGCTCCATTTTTTCTATGCAGGAACATTATATCAAGGAAGAAGAGATTTTTCTGTTTTGTTTCAGGCTCTACATGAGCTAATACAAGAAAATCAAATCTTACCTGATGATGTAGTTATAGAATATGCAGGAAGAGAAAGCGAAACTTTTCTTCAAATGGCTGATGATCACAACATGAAGGATAGATGTAGGGACTTTGGGTACATAACGCATCAAAGGGTCATAGAGCTGATGGGGAGTACTTACTGTACTTTGGTTTGTTCACATAATAGCGAAGTAGATCGTGGCGTAGTTACCGGAAAAGTTTTTGAATTACTTTCTGCTGAAAAAACAATTGTTGCAATTATAACCGGTTCCTTACCAAATAGTGAGTTGGGACAAATTATTAAGGAATGCAACGCGGGAATCGTATATGAACAAGCAAATGGAACAGAAGAATATACGCAGTTTAAGCTAAAACTTTTCTCGCTGGTAAAGCAAAAGAAAATGATGGGGCGGATTCGCAGCAATATTGATAGAGACATGAGAGATAAGTACGCATATCAGAATATAGCAAAGCAATTAGAGGAACTGTTTGAGACAACATGACCAACATTCTTTTCTTCATCGAATCCCTCTCTGGTGGCGGAGCGGAAAAGGTCCTGCGCAATCTGGTGAATGCGATGGATCAGACGAAGTTCTGCATCACTGTACAGACGCTGTATCCGGATGATGCGGGAAAATATCTCGCGCCGGGGATTCGTTACAGGTATTGCTATCCGGCGAAGAATCGCATCAACGAGCTTCGGATGCGTGCCGAAGCGGCGGCTGGACTGACCTATCCGCTGCGCATCAAGGGTGATTACGATATCGAGGTTGCCTATCTGGAATGCGGTTCTACTAAAATCATGGCGAGTTCTACCAACGCAAAGGCGCTGAAGTTGGCATGGGTGCATTCTGATCTGCAAAACTGGGCAAATCCGGATGACTTCGCAGCAGCGACAAAAAAGTATTACGCACGCTATGATCTTGCCGTATGTGTTTCTGAAAATGTCCGAAAAAGCTTTGAAAAGCTATATGGCGATACGGTTCCGGCAGTCACGGTGTACAACACGATAGATGACGGCGAGATACTGAGAAAATCTGCTGAGACGCTGTCGCCGGATGTATCCAAGCGAAAGTTGACCATTGCTGCCGTAGGCAGATTGTCTGCGCCGAAACATTTTATACGCGCGCTGACTGCACACAAGCGCATGCTGGAGGATGGCCTTGACCATGACCTTTGGATTGTCGGCGATGGCGAAGAACGTTCTCTACTGGAAGCGTATATTCATGAGAACCATTTAGAAGCGTCGGCAAAACTGCTGGGGTTCCGTGAGAATCCGTATAACCTGATGTATGCAGCCGACATTTTGGTATGCTCGTCTATATTTGAAGGCTTCAGCACCTTCGTTACGGAAGGTTTGATTTTAGGAAAGCCCATCGTTACCACTGACGTTTCTGGCATGCATGAACTGCTGGGTGACAGCGAATATGGGCTTATCACTGCGAATGATGATGAAGCATTCTATGAAGGCGTCAAGCGGATGCTCACCGAGCCGAGACTTCTGGAGCACTACGCAGAACAGGCTAAGATTCGTGGCAGAGATTTCAAGTGCGAGAAACTGGCGAAGGATACGGAAGCGTTTTTTGAGAGAGAACTACGGAAGAAACGAGGAAAGTAAATGGGCGTAAGGGTCTATTACTATATGGTCGCAGCGGTGCTGGGCTTTGGCGTCTTGCTCCCGCAGCATGGCAAGCAAAAGAAAGTATATATCGCGCTCATGGCTGTTCTACACGCTTTTGTCTGCGGCTGGAGATATATGTACTTGACTGGTGATCTCTTGAAATATTCCGGGCAGTACACACGAATATATCCTGTCAATGGATGGTTCAGCGAGCAGGTGTTTAATGGCGGACGAAACTTTGGCTTTGCATGGCTGTCAAAGCTGCTATCCCTGATTTCAAATGGCAACTTTCAGATACTTTTAATCGTGATTGCGGTCATCACAGAGATTGCCGTTGCGGTTATCATCTATCGCTACTCCCCGACACCGTGGTTAAGCTATTTGCTATGGGATTGTTTCGGCTTTTATATCTTTGGATTCAGTGCAATTAAGCAGGCATTAGCCATGGGTTTGTTGATGTTTGCGTTTACCGGCATCATGGAGGAACGCCCGAGAAGATTTTTCCTTTTGACAGTGCTGGCAGGGTGTATTCATACGCCTGCATTTGTTTTCCTGCCAGCTTACTGGTTTGCTAAGAGTAAGTTAAGTCTACACAAGCTGCTAATCTATATAGCGAGCGCCGGACTTATTTTCTTGTTCCGCACACAAATCGTTACTTTTGTCAGCGAATTTTATTATGAAGAAGCCTCCTATATGGTCAACGACCGACTTGGTGGCCGATTTATAATGATCGTTGCTCTCCTAATTGCAGGAGTTGCGCTTCGGGGCTTCTCAGGTAAGAACTTCTCAAAGCTGTTTAACCTAATAGTTATTGCCGCAATATTGCAGATGTTCTCTGGATTCGACAATGTGTTCACACGCCTGACAGACTACTACTTTCAGTTTCTGGTTCTTTACTTGCCTATGATGTTTTACCCAGAATGCGATGAAAAACTGAATAACGGCTATCAAATCCGACACTTAGCATTGACACATCAGCAGCGCAGCGCAGCAATACTCTGCGTAGTTCTGCTTGCTGGGGTGTACTACTATACGACAAACTTGAATATCACAATTACCAATGCGATTGACGATTACCTGAACTATCGTTTCAGTTGGGAGGTGCCAGTGAAATGATATTCAGTGTTGTTATTCCCTGCTATAACTGCGTGAAAACGCTGGAGGCCACGGTGAACAGCATTCGTGCCTGCGGACTGACGGACTACGAAATTCTGCTCGTCGATGACGGCTCTTCGGATGGCACGACAGAACTGTGCGATGCGCTGTGTGTCCGATATCCGGAACTTCGGTGTGTCCATCAGAAAAATGCAGGTGTTTCCGCTGCACGCAATCGTGGCATCGATGAAGCGCGGGGGGAGTATCTCTGGTTTGTGGATGCAGATGATACAGTGGATGCCGGAGCACTGTCTCGCGCGGCGGATACGATTGCCCGGCAGCAACCGGATATGCTGCTATTTGGTATGAGCTTTGACTATTACCATCATGGTAAATTGTACCGAAGGGACGAGCTGATTCCACCTTGTGCAGGTAGCCTGTCATTGGAACAGTTAAAGGATAGCTTTCAGGAGTTTTATGATTGTAACGCGTTGACGCCCGTCTGGAATAAATTCTATCGACGAAAACTCCTGTTGAATTCCGGCGTGCGCTTCCACGTAGATATGATTCTGATGGAGGACTTTCTGTTTGTGCTGGAGCTGCTGCCGTATTGCAAGAACATTTACTCTTTGCCGGAGGCAATTTACCGCTACCGTCAGGCAGAGGATGAAAAGGGTGCCTATCGACGATTGCAGAGAATTTCTGATTTGGCCGGGTATATGCAGCCGTTTGAAGCTGGTTTGGACACACTCGGTATTTCCGCGCAAGAAGCCGAGAACCTCTACGAAATGCTATTGCGGCAAAAACTCTATTATGCGCCGCTGTGTCAAATTCGCAGGGTTCTTGCGGAGCAAAAACAAAGTAAATACGCTTTTTTAGAGATGGGAAGCCCGTTGGGAATCTATCTTTGCAATCGAAAAACGCAACTACGGCACAGGGTTGCCGTCGCTGTCAAAAGTAGCTGCCTGTATCAAAAACATAAAACATGAGGTGAGGCTAGCGCAATGATTAGGCGTTTGACATACATTGATACTACACGTGCGATTTTGATCACGTTGGTGGTACTGGGGCATGTTTTGAACTACGCCAATCCGCAGTACAATATCATCCCGTACACCCTGGCGCAGGAATTTATAAACGCCTTTCATATGCCTGCGTTCTTCCTGCTGTCCGGACTGCTGACCGACGGCGAAAAGTGGCGCAGCCGCCCTATAGGCGCGTATTTTGTCCATAAGGCAAGAACACTTCTGATTCCGTACCTGTTTTTTGAGTGCCTTGCTCTCCTCTACAAGCATTTCGTACTGCATTCTGTTTCTTTTGCAGAGGGGCTCCGTCTGATGCTGACCATGCGCTGCAATGTTAGTGCGGACTGGTTTTTGCCAGCGATGTTTCTGGCGTGTGTACTTTACTATCTGTACATTCGCTTCCCGCGCAAGATCGCGTGGGGCGTGGGAGGTACGGTGCTGCTACTGGGGCTTCGGTTTTTGATGTCCACAAGGGGGGGACATTTGCAAGTGCTATTGTTCCGCGGTATTTTGGGCTTTGTCTTCATGCTGGCCGGAAACCTGCTTAAAAAGCAGCTGATGGCGTTCAGCTGGCCGAAGATCGGCGGCGCGTTTTTCCTGACGGCAGCCGCCGCGGCGGTCTGCTTTAAGTTCTCTCTCGGCAACAGCTTTTATGACGGCGTTCTGCGCAGTCCGCTGCTGTATCTCGTCAGCGGCGTCTGCGGGACGTATTTCGTGCTGGGGCTTGCTGACCGTATCCCGTGGAAATGGCCCAGCCGGATCGGCGAAAACGCCCTGACCGTCATGGGTACGCACCAGCTCGTGCTGTACACCATCCCCGGAAACAGCAGCCCCCTCTGGGTAATTGGCGTTTTCCTCCTGATCGCCGCAGTGGAAGCGGCGCTGATCCTCATCATCAACCGCGTCTGCCCTGCGCTCGTGGGCAGACCGAGAAAAGAACGAACCCATGCCTGAACAGGCCAAACGGCAGACGGAGCTGGATATCCTGCGGCTGGCCGCAATGCTGGCCGTGATCGCCATGCACAGCGGGGGAGGCACGGGCGTGCAGATCTTCGGCCGTGCCATTTCGAACCATGCGTTTGTTGCATTGATCGTCTGGTGTGTTCCGGTGTTCTTCATGATCTCCGGCCGGTTCTTTCTGGATCCGCAGAGGGACGTGACGCTGCGGCGGGTGCTGACAAAGTATGTGCCGCACATCGTGACGGCGTTCTTGTCCTGGTCGGCGGTCTTTACGGTCTATTACATACGCTCCGGCGGGTATGCGGGGCTGAACGCTTTCGGCATTCTGGCGCAGTTCATCGAGGGACCGTATCATTTCTGGTATCTGTATACGCTTGTGGGGCTGTATCTGCTGACGCCGTTTCTGCGGAAGATCGCGGAGGACGACAGGCTCCTGCGCTATTTTCTGCTCCTGTTCGGCGTGATGAACCTTGTGACGCAGTATCTGGTCTATCTGCCGCATGTGGGGCCGGTCCTGCAGGACTTCTTTGACTGGCTGCATATGGAGGCGGTCACGGGCTATGTCGGCTATTTCATGCTGGGCTACTTCCTGTGGCACAGCAAAGACCGCATCTCCGGGCGGCTGGAAGCGGCCGTTTACGCGCTGGGGATGGCGTCCCTGTTCGGAACGGCTGTCACGGAAGCGCTGATCGCACCGGCGCTGCAGGAAGCAGACTTTGTCAAGCAGTATATGAAGCCGAACGTCGTGCTTTTTTCTGCGGCAATTTTCCTGTTTTTCCTCAGGCGGGTCGCAAAAATCCGCTTTTCCGAACGGACAGCGCGCGTGTTCCGCACTCTGACGGAGCTGGGTTTCGGCGTGTACTGCATCCACGCGCTCGTCAACGAGCTGCTGCCGACGCCGGGCGCGCTGCGGCTTATCCGCGTGCCGTGCATTTATCTGGTCAGCCTGCTGGCGGCGTGGCTGCTGCGGAAGATCCCGTATATCGGGAAAAAGATCACATAAGGAGCAAGCTATGGATATCGATTTTGTTGTGCTCTGGGTGGACGGGAGCGATGCGGCGTGGCAGGCGGAGAAGGCCCGGTACCAGGGCCGGACGCTGGACGACAGCAACGCCCCCAACCGCTTCCGCGACTGGGGGCTGATGCCCTACTGGTTTCGCGCAGTGGAGCAATTTGCGCCGTGGGCGCGGAAAATCCACTTTGTTACCTGTGGGCATGTCCCGGCGTTTCTTAATCTGGCGCATCCGAAGCTGCACCATGTGAAGCATGAGGATTTTCTCCCGCCGGAGGTACTGCCGACCTTCAGCTCTCATGCCATCGAGATGAACCTACACCGCATTCCGGGGCTGACGGAGCATTTTGTATACTTCAACGACGATACGTTTTTGATTCGTCCGGTTTCGGAGACTGCGTTTTTCCGAGATGGACTGCCATGCACCTATGGTGGGGAATATCCCATTGAGTTGGTGGGCGAGATCGGTATCTGGCAGCACGCGGCGGTGAATGATCTCGGTGTGATCAACGCGCACTTCAACAAGCGCACGCAGGTAAAGAAACACGGCGGCAAATATGCCAACCGCGCCTACCGCTGGCAGGACAACCTTCGCACCAAGGCGGTGGAAAAGCTGTTTCCCAACTATTTCACCGGCTTTAAAAACCTGCATGCCCCAGCGGCGTATACAAAGAGCGCCTTTGCCGCCGTCTGGGACGCGGAACCGGAGCTGCTGGCGCGGACAACCTCGCACCGCTTCCGCAGTGCAGAGGATCTGAATCAGTGGGTGTGCCTGTGGTGGCAGGTAGCCAGCGGACAGTTTGCACCATTCAACACGGATAATGTCGTGTCCTGCGCTGACGGGGACACCGTGGACGAGCTGTGCCGTATCATTCGGGAGCAGTGCCACGACATGCTCTGCATCAACGATCCGGAAAAGCCGGTGAATTTTGAGGTGCTGTCGTCGCAGTTGCGCGGCGCATTCGAGACGATCCTGCCGAAGAAAAGCGGGTTTGAGATATGAAAAAGAAGCTCATTTTTATCACAGAGGCGCTGTGGATTGGCGGAATAGAGACAGCACTGGTGAATCTTCTGAACCGGCTCGATTACGACCGGTACAACGTGACTTGCCTGATCCTGCGGGATTGTCAGGAAATGGCGTACCGCATCACACCGAAATGCCGTCTGATCGTCTCCGACCGACAGCATGCGGTGACATTTCGGGAAGGCTACCGTTATAAACGGATGTACAACCTTATGGAGGAGCCACAGCATGCCTCAAAGCTCCGTCGCCTGATCTGGCGCATCCTGCGCTTTCTCCTACGCGCACCGGAAGCAAGGCGGTATGCTGCCTATGTAAAGAAGCAACTGGGCGGCGAACATTTTGACACAGCGGTGATTTACAGCGACCGTGCTGCCGAAACGGCTGTCCGCGCAGTCTCCGCTGACCGCTTCCTGATGTTTTATCATCACGGCGCGATGCGGAAGGAATATCATGATGAGCTGGGGTATCGCCAGGCGGAAAAGGTAATTGCTGTCTCAGAAGCGTTGGCGGAGAAGCTAAAGGCGTATCGTCCGTGTTACGCCGGAAAAATCATTGCGGTAAACAATCTGATTGACGTGTCAGGTGTGCAGACAAAGAGCATGGCAATGCCAGAGATAGTTTTTCCAAAGGATTGCTTCAACATTGTTTCCTGCGGGCGGCTCGCGCCCGCCAAAGGCATGGATCTTGCCATTGCTGCCTGCGCAAAGCTGGTGCAGGATGGCCTGGCCGATATCCACTGGTGGATTGTCGGCGGCGGGCCGGAGGAAGCTTCCTTGCGGGCGCAGCTCCGTGCGCTTAGAATGGATCGATATGTGACACTGCTGGGAATGCAGGACAATCCCTATCCCTATATCCGACAAGCAGATTTGTATGTGCAGCCCAGCCGGTTTGAAGGCCACTGCGTCACGGTGTTAGAAGCGCGGCTGCTGGCTGTGCCCATTCTGGCAACACAAAATGCTGCCAAAGAACAACTCGAAGATGGAAAAACGGGCCGACTCTGCAAGCTAGATGCGGCGTCGATTGCCGACGCGGCAGCCGAGCTTTATCGCACGCCTGATCTGCGTCAGGCTCTCCGCGAGGCGCTGCGCCGCCACGATTTTGAGCATGACAATGCCCTTATTCTGCAAAAACTGTATGCCCTGCTGTAGCAGAAGGAGACACTATGGAAAAGCAAACATTTACCACAGTCATCAAGCCCAAAAGCGGCTGGTTTGACCTGCACCTAAAAGAGGTGTTCGCTTATCGCGACTTGATTTTCCTCTTTGTTAAGCGCAACTTTGTGTCAAAATATAAGCAGACAATCCTAGGCCCGGCATGGGCAATCATTCAACCGCTGCTAACGACGGT
Organism: Faecousia intestinalis; assembly: GCF_040096185.1. Taxonomy (NCBI): domain Bacteria; kingdom Bacillati; phylum Bacillota; class Clostridia; order Eubacteriales; family Oscillospiraceae; genus Faecousia; species Faecousia intestinalis. The sequence continues at coordinate 24,315 of NZ_JBBMFF010000222.1, forward strand.
GGTGTTTACGCTGGTGTTCGGCAATATCGCGGGGCTGTCACCGGACGGTGTGCCGCCGTTTATCTTCTACCTTGCCGGTACTGTGCTGTGGACCTATTTTTCCGGCTGCCTGACGCAAACAGCGAATACGTTTGTCGCCAACAGCGCGACGATGGGAAAGGTTTATTTCCCTCGTCTTGTTATGCCGATTTCCACGGTGTTTTCGGAACTCATCAGCTTTGCCATTCAGTATGGCTTTCTGCTGATCTTTCTGGTTTATTACACCGTCACAAAGCAGGGTGTGCATCCGAATCTCTGGATGCTCATGACCCCGCTCATCATCTTGCAGTTGGCGATGCTGAGCCTTGGCTGTGGCATCATCATTTCCGCGCTGACTACGAAATACCGCGACCTTGCCATGCTGGTCGGCTTCGGCGTACAGCTATGGATGTATGGCTCACCAATTGCCTATGATATGTTCCGGTTTGGTGCCTTTGCACCTGGCGGAAAATGGCATGTGCTTTATATGTGCAACCCGATTTCCCCCATCGTTAACCTGTTCCGCTATGCCTATTTGGGTACAGGCGCGATGGAATGGAGCTATTATCTCATCGGCTGGGGTACCACCATGGTATTCCTGTTTCTTGGTGTAGTGCTGTTCAGCCGCGTGGAAAAAACGTTTATGGATACAGTCTGAGGAAGTAAAATGGACGAAATTGCAATCAAAATCGAACATGTCTCCAAAGAATACCGCCTTGGTGCAATCGGCGGCGGTACGCTGCGCGGCGATCTTCAAAGCTGGATGGCCCGCCTGAAGGGCAAGGAAGACCCCAACAGCAAGATCGGCTCCGACGCAGCAACGCACATGGGTGAGAAATTCCTTGCACTGGACGATGTATCCTTCGAGGTAAAGAAGGGCGAGGCACTGGGCATCATTGGCCATAACGGTGCCGGTAAGTCCACGCTTCTGAAGCTTCTATCCCGCGTCACTGCGCCGACCAAGGGGACGATCAGCTATAACGGCCGCGTTGCCTCTATGCTGGAGGTTGGTACGGGCTTTCATCCGGAACTGACGGGACGAGAGAATGTCTATATGAATGGCGCGATTCTCGGTATGACGAGGGCAGAGATCGACCGCAAATTCGACCAGATCGTTGAGTTTGCGGAGATGGAAAAGTTCATCGACACGCCGGTGAAGCGTTACTCCAGCGGCATGTATGTCAAACTGGCCTTCGCCGTTGCCGCACATCTCGATAGTGAGATCATGGTCATGGATGAGGTTCTCGCCGTGGGAGACATGAAGTTCCAGCAGAAGTGCCTCGGCAAAATGGGCGATGCCGCTAATTCTGAGGGCCGCACGGTCCTCTATGTCAGCCATAATATGAACACCATCCGCCAGCTTTGCACAAGGTGCATCGTGTTGAATCACGGAAAGCTGATTTTTGATGGGGATGTGGAAAAGGCGATTGACATATATATGGATGCCAATATGAAGACAGCAATCAGCAGAGATTATGCTGATTATCGAAGAATGGCATATATTCAACGTGATGATGCAAGGATACTTTCGGCAAATTATGTTGATACAGACAGCAATACCTTTGTCGAGGCAAAGACAATCAAACTACACATAAAGTGGAAATACAACCACGATGTGAGGAACATGAGCTTTAGATGGGTTGTAGAGGGAATGGGCAACACTAAGGTATGTGCTTCATTTGGTTATAATCTGTTTAATGGACAGCGAGATGAGGCTTCAGAAGCTGATTTCGCATTCAATGTTTCGACTCTGGCACCAGGGAATTATCAATCATTTTATGTTTTTTTCCTTTCAAATGAATTTGGTACATCTAAGGAAGTAGATTGGGTACCCGGATTGAATTTTACCATTGAGCGGCAGGATGCAGGAAGATTGCCATGGCGAACAACGGCGTGGGGGAACATTGAATTGCCGCCACCGATTGTTGAAATGAAAGGATAATAGTCCATGAAACTTGCCGTTATGACGTGGTATCATTATCGCAACTATGGAACAGCTTTACAGGCAGCCGCCATGCAAGCTGTGCTGAGGGATATGGGGCATGACCCGCAGCTTATACAGTACCGTCCATGCGGATATTTTAGGACGTTGCCGGATTACAGCATACCTGAGTTCAGGCGGAGAATCCACAATAAGCTGACTCGAACATCCGAACCGGAGCTGCGCAGATTCAAATCAGAGCTGCGGGATAGAGCATTCGATGCATTCCTCGAAAAAAATATCAAATTCACTGAACCGTGCCGTACACTCTCAGACCTCGAACTGCTGAACGATAAATTTGATGTCTTTATCAGCGGAAGCGATCAGGTATGGTCGCCGCTCGCATATGACCCGCATTATTATTTGAATTTTGTTCGCGATAATGCGAAAAAAATCGCATATGCATCAAGCATGGGTGCTAAAGAAATCAGGGACAGATATATCAAGGCGGATATATCTCGTCTGCTTGATGGATTTGGTGCGTTGTCGGCCCGTGAGGACTCCGGAGCCAAGCTCATAAGTGAGTTGACCGGACGTCAAGTAAAAGTAGTGGCTGACCCTACGCTGTTGCTTGACGCGGCAAGATGGGAAGAAATCTGCTGTATCGGCAAAGATAGAACAGAACGGTACCTACTGGTATATATGCTTGGCAGCAGCGACGAGCATTGGGCGGCAATAGAAAAAACGGCTTCAGATATGGGACTCGCGTTGCGCATTATACCGGTATTCGAGCAGGATACCAAACGCAGCGGATGCGTAACTGAGCCCGTAGGACCGGAGGAATTTGTAAAACTGTTTCGAAATGCGGAGTATGTCTGCACAGATTCGTTCCACGGAATGGCATTTTCGCTGATATTCCACCGAAATTTCACCGCATTTGCACGGTTCGGGAAAAACGATCCGAAAAGTCAAAACTCGCGTGTTGAGCATCTGCTTGGGCTGACGGGAATGTCTGATCGGCTTTTCTCCGGAAGTAACGCCGTAGAGATAGCGGAAACGACGGCAGATTTCGAGTATGCCGATACCGCACTGAGCCCACTGCGCGTGACATCTTTGGAATACCTTAGATATTCACTTTCGCACGTTAATCTACAGGAAAAACGGGTTGCAAATATTAAAGCACGAAGCAGCCTGTGCTGCGGATGCGGAGCGTGTGCCGCCGTGTGTCCGACCTCTGCAATAAAAATGGAGATGAGCGGCAACGGCTTTCTTACTGCAAAACTCGATGGCAAAATGTGCGTGGAGTGCAGCAAATGTACAAAAGTATGCCCGTTTGGAACAGAGGCCATGAACCGGGCGGCAAAGGATGCGCAGATGTATTCCTTCAAAAATCCGGACAGCAATGTACTGCTCAATTCCACAAGTGGCGGCGCGGCATACAGTATAGCAAGATTGCTGATTCGCAGGGGCTATAAGATTGCAGGATGTATGTTCAATGCGGAGAAACAGCGAGCTGAACATATACTGATATCTGACGAGAGCGAACTGTATAAGATTCAGGGCTCAAAGTACATCCAGAGCGATTTTTCGGATGTAATAAAAAAGCTTTGTGCCGAGGATAAGGGTACGGCACTCGCTGTATTCGGTACACCCTGTCAGATAGCGTCAGCGCGGCGTGCGCTGCAAGGCTGGGACAACGTCCTTTTTATTGATTTGGTTTGTCATGGCGTTCCGAGTTATCATCTCTATGAAAAGTATGGAGACTTCATACACCGTACCTCTGGAGTTGATAACAAACGGATGCAGATGGTTTTCAGATACAAGCCAAAGTCCTGGCGGGATATATATTTGTATGCTTCTGACGGAGAGAGAAGCTATTGCTGCTCAAAAAAGGACGATCCATTTTTCCGTATGTTTGAAGTAGGCAACTGCTATATGGAGAGCTGCTATGAGTGCAGATGGCGCTCGGATTCTGAAGCGGATATCCGCCTCGGCGACTACTGGGGACCAAGATTTGAGGAAGACAAAACCGGTGTGAGCATGATGGTATGCTTTACGGAAAACGGACGCAGGGCTGCTATGGATGCGGCTTTTGCCGGCGGCACTATAGCGGAAAATCAACCAATAGAGGACTATCTTAAATATCAGCAGAGCAATAACATTCCGAAGCCTGTTTTCTATGATACGCTGATGCTGGAATTGAAGAGCAAGGACAAGAAGCTCGAATCCTTTGTTGACAGATATACGGTGCCACTTGAAAACAGAAGCCTGTCATCCAGTGAGTATCTAAAATATGTGTTTAAGATGGTAACATACAAGGAGCCAAATAATGATACCTAAGATTATTCACTATTGTTGGTTCGGCGGAAACCCATTGCCGCCATTAGCGCAGAAATGCATTAAGAGCTGGAAAAAATACTGCCCGGATTATGAAATTGTGCGATGGGATGAGAGCAATTTTGATATTAACGGCAGCTTACTTTATGTTAAACAAGCGTATGACAAGAAGATGTGGGCTTTTGTTTCAGACTATGTTAGACTTTGGGCGCTTGTTAACTATGGCGGTATCTATATGGACACCGACGTTGAACTTGTACGGCCAATAGATTGTTTTTTGCAAGAAAGTGCATTTAGTGGGTTTGAAGCAGTGGATCGCATTCCTACAGGAATTATGGCTTGTGAAAAAGATCATTCGACATTTAAAGAATGGCTAAATGAGTACAGCAAAAAACGGTTTGTGTTAGACGACGGCTCAGTGAATTTGGAAACCAATGTTACAGCAATAACAAATTATATGGCACGGCATGGGTTTTCTTTTGATAACGCATTACAAACGGTAAAAGAGGTTACCTTTTATCCAAAAGATTTTTTCTGCCCCAAAGATACCCATACCGGAATCGTTGAGCTTACAGACAGTACATATTGCATTCATCATTTCAATGGTTCATGGGTTGCACCAACGGAAAAGAAGAAAACAAAAGCTCGTTGGCGAAAGTATCGCATAGAACGCATTAAGAATTCGCCGAAGATTCTATTGCGCAAATTAATTGGGGATGATCGAGTTGAATCGATCAAGCGCTTTTTACGCAGGAAATGATCAAACGTACAATACTGTTTATTCTTATTGTGCTAATTATTGTGTTCCTTATTGTCCTTACGAACATTCGAATTAGCACTGCATCCTATTCCGTCGCCCTGCAAAATCTCAGTAGCCCGCTTCGGTTGGTCCTCCTCTCCGACCTTCACGGGAAATCTTTTGGCAGAGAAAACTCCCGCTTGATTGCAAAAATACAAGAGCAAACCCCGGACGCGATTTTTCTTGATGGCGATATGATCGACCGCAGTGCAGATCCAACGGATGTACAGGAACTGCTGCGGCTGATAAAGAGACTGCATGAAATCGCACCGGTGTATTTTGCTCCTGGCAACCATGAACTGGAATATATGCAAACCGACGCCTCACTCCTCACGCAGGTAGCGGAAGCCGGTGCCGTAGTCGTCAATGACAGCTATGCGGACGTGACGCTAGCCGGTCAGCCGCTGCGCATTGGCGGCACCATGGGACACGCCTTTTATTTTGGCCGCAGCGAGGAGGAGTTTTCTTCCTCACCGGAGTATCAGTTCCTCAAGGCATTTGAGGACACCGATGTGCCGAAAATCTGCCTTGCTCATATGCCGGACACGTTTATTTTCAACGGCGCATACAACTTGTGGAATGTCGATCTCGTTCTCAGCGGGCATACCCACGGCGGGCTGATCAGGCTGCCCTTCATCGGCGGACTGTATGCGCCCATGCAGGGCTGGTTTCCGGAATACGACCAAGGATATTTCCGCCTTGGAGAACATATGCAGATGGTCATTACCTCCGGTCTCGCGGGCCACGGCATGATTCCGCGTATCAATAACCCGCCGGAGATCGTCGTGATCGACCTTGTGCCGGAAACCACCCAAGAAAGGTAACATTTATGTTAGATACTCAGTTCCCGCTCCTCCTACACAGCTTCGTACAGGATGCCCCGCCGGAACCGGACGGGCTTTGGAATATCCCGCATCTGTGGCGGACGGCGGTAGAGCAGAATCTCCTGCCGGTTCTGGCGTATGAAAACAAACGCTGGAAGCTCTTTGACGACCCAAATGTCTGCCGCCAGCTCGATGGGCTGCTGTACGGCACGGTTGCAACGAATCTCAACCGCTGCGTGGACTTCGAGACCTTGTCGGCAAGCTTTACGGAGCATGGCATCGCCCATATGCCGGTGAAGGGCTATTATCTCCGCAAGCTGTATCCTACGCCGGAGCTGCGTACCTTTGGCGATATCGACCTGCTCATTCATCCAGAGGATCGGCAGAAGGTGCATAACCTGATGCTGTCGCTGGGCTATACCGTGAAGCAGGACTGGGAGCCGACGTATTCCTACATAAAAGATGCGGAATATTACGAAATTCACACCAATCTCATGGACGGTAATCTGGACGGCAGGACTGATTTGCAGGCATACTTTGATGCCGCGTGGGCGCATGCTGAACCGGATGACGGGCTTCGGTTCCGTCCGGAGGATGATTTTCACTTTATCTACACGGTCTGCCACCTGGCCAAGCACCTTTACGGCGGTGGTGCGGGACTGCGGATGTATCTGGATGTTGCGCTGTATATAAAGCACAAGGACGACAGCCTACATTGGCAAGCCATTGCAGGAGAGTTTGTCGCGCTACATTTGGCGGAATTCTTCTATACGGTGATGAACGCCTGCCGTGTATGGTTCGGAACGAAGACAATTTGCCCCTTACCAGAACCAGACACAGAAGCGTTGGACAGGCTGCTGTCTTACACACTGGATTCCGATCTGTTCGGGCATTCCCGCGATCATGCCGTCATCGAACTGCGCAACGAAAAGGACGAAGCTCCGTCGAGGAGCCGTGTCCTACGGAAGATGCTGTTTCCTCCGGCAGCGGAGATCGAATCGCGTTATACATTTCTGCGGAACCGCCACTGGCTCCTGCCGCTGGCATGGCTCGTGCGGCTGTTTGCCAATCTGCGCCTGATTCCGAGCCGGATTTGCCAGATGAAGCAGGTCACGAAAACGGATAAAGCCAGTGTAGAAACCTATGACGGATTTATGCGCCGGATCGGACTGTGATATTATGGATTAAATTCAGGCAAAAAAGAAAACGGGCGGAAGGGATTGCTCCCTTCCGCCCGCGGCTTACCGCTCCATGCCCACGGCCCGCTGCTTTTTCGCCTGCTGCACGGCCTTTTCGGCGCTGCGGCGGCGGTTGAAGAGCAGCAGATCCCGCGTGTTCTCGTAAAGGTCGCCCTTGCCGGACTCGAACACGGCGACCATGTATTTCTTCGTCTTATACTTGGCGTAAATCTCTTTCAGCCCCTCCCGCAGGACGGGGTCAATTTTTTCTGCATTCGTCAGCCAGATTTCAACAAGCTTCTGATCGTCCCTGACATTCATCTCCAAATAGAACCAGCCTCCTTTAACATTCTTAGTTTCCTCATCTTTCCTGCGGCTTATGCGCGACCACCTGCTTGGCCGCCTGCAAAATCTCCGGCGGGATGCCGTCCACCATGCGGTGCAGCTCGTCCAGCTCCCGGAGCTTTTCGTTGATTTCCAGTTTTTTCAGGACGCTTTCCTTGGAGGCAGCGCCCAGCTGCTTTTCGAGCGCCGCATTCTCGGCGGTCAGCGCCTTGTAGGCTGCGTCGTACTTCTTGAGCTTCGTCCGCAGAGCCTCCGCGCCGGGAACGTATTTGCCCAGCAGCGCTTCCAGCTCGTCCAGCTTGGCCTTTTTGTTGAACGGATTGGTGTCGTTCAGAATCGCCATGATCTGCTCCTTCATCCGGTTCAGGTGGACGGCCTCCTTGAACAGCCGCGGCGGGATATGGTCGCGCCCGGTTTCGCTGGCGCTTTCGCCGCGCTCCAAATCCGGGTATTTTCTGACCATATGCTCCCAGAACCTGTCCTGCCACTGCGTCAGCTTCCTCTTGTTGCCGACGATCTCTTTGGCGCTGAGTCGCTTGTCCTCCGTCAGCGGGATAAAGCAAAGGTGCATATGGGGCGTTTTCTCGTCCATATGCACCACGGCGGATATGATCGTTTTCGGGTCTTGATGCTCTTGGATAAAGTCCAGCGCCTCGGTGAAATAGGCTCTGACTTCGGATTTCTTCTTGCCCTTGAAGAACTCCGGGCTGGCCGTCACGAGAGCCTCCACCACGCGCACGCTGCCCGACCGCGTGCGGCAGCCAACCTCTGCGATCTGCTTTTCCGCCTCGGCGCGGTACTTGCGCTGGGGCGTCACCAGATGGAAGTTCAGGTGGCTGCGGGACGTGTCCACGTCTGGATTGCTGGCGTATTTCTCCTTGGTGCGCTCGTTGTGAGCCTCGATGTGCCCAATTTCCGGCCCCTTATATTTGGCAAAGCGGAGAATGGCGTACTGTGCTTTCATCGGCGCTGACCTCGCTTCACCCACACGATGTTGCAGTCCAGCACATCGGCCAGCTCCACGACCTCCTTGTAGCGGATGCTTTCCCGCTGCAATTTTGCGGACAGGTTGGATACGCTGTCGCTCCAATCGTATTCGTCGTGGAGCCGGTCAACCAGATCCTGCATGGTAAATCCGGCGCGGACGATCTGCGCCTTGATTTCATTTCTGATGCTCATAAAAACCTCCTGTTTTTTCGTGATGAAAACAGCGAAGCGGGTTCGCGTTTCCGAAAACCTGCTTCGCTGTTTGGCGTAATCTTCTGTTTTCCCAAAATCCGCTGGAAGCGCGGCGGTCGATGCCATCTTCGTAAGTGAGGGGTATCGACTTTTCGAAGCCGCGTGACTTTGCTCTAAACCGTGCAGCCCCACGCGCATCCGTGAAGCCGGTGCGCGGTTCCGAGCAGCACGGTTTCGCAAAATCCTTTTGCCGCCACGCAAATTTCTTTCCGATTTTCACTCGCCTTGCAAATACCCCTTCCGTTTCAGCTCTGCCAGATCGGCGGCCACGTCCTCCGGGCGCATCCGCGCAAGGCAGCTCAAGTCGTAAATGTCGAACTGATTCACCAGAAGCAGCGTCATCAGCAGCTTCTGCGTGCCGGTCAGGTCGCTGTCGTACAAGTGAAACAGCGGCAGCTTCTTGTAAAGAAGACCGTCATTCCGGTTGTGGTTGCACTGTTTTTGTTTTCGATGTTCAGCCGTATTTTCGTCGAAAACGGAGCGCCCGATTATTTCCTGATCTGGCTTGCTTGCGGAGTGCCTTTTGGCATTGGGAAGATGTTCACGCTGATTCCGATTGGCTTTGGCATTTCCGGGACAGTAGGTGTTGTTGCACTCAACCTTGTCCTCGGCGGTCTGATCGGCGGCGTAATTCTGATCTGGAAGCTGGCAGTTGCTATCTGGTATCTGCCCCTGACCATATACAGACTTGTGACTTGAGAAAAGAGGAAAAACATGAGTAAGAAACTTGTAGCATATTTTTCTGCGTCCGGCGTGACCGCGAAGGTTGCCGAGACGCTGGCAGAGGCAGTCGGCGCAGACATCTTTGAGATTGAGCCGAAGGTGCCTTATACGGAAGCTGATCTGAACTGGATGGACAAGAAAGCCCGCAGCACGATTGAGATGAGCGATCCTGCCTCCCGTCCTGAGATTGCCGTCAAGCGGGACAACATGAAGGACTACGACACAATCTTTGTGGGCTTCCCGATCTGGTGGTATGTCGCGCCGACGATTATCAATACGTTCCTTGAGAGCTATGACCTGACCGGCAAGACGATCACCCCGTTTGCGACCTCCGGCGGAAGCGGCATCGGCAAGACGAACGAACACCTTGCGCCGAACTGCAAAGGCGCAAAACTGATGGACGGCAAGGTTTTCAAGAACAGCGTCGGGCATCAGGAGCTTGCGGCGTGGGTTGAAGAGCTTGGACTTTAAGAAGAGTATAAATAGAAAGGTTATAAAGGAGAACTTAGATGAAACTGTTTTTATGTTCGCACTTTTCCAGTGTAGGAAGCTTGATAAAAGAAGAAATTGATACCAAGAAAGTCGCATTTATTCCAACAGCTTCGCTGCGTGAAGGCTACACCGGTTATGTCGGCTCGGCTCGAAAATTATTCAA